>JAHHMJ010000150.1 GCA_018678395.1 Gemmatimonadota bacterium
CCCGTGGTGTAGGACGCAGGCCAGGACCACTCCGACGTCACGAGGTCGTCCGAGGGCGAGCCCTGAGCCTCGACCTGAGCGCGGGCGCGCCCGTAGGCGGCGACGAGCGGCGGCGGGAACAGCGCCGGGAAGTCCCCCGGATCCAGACCGAGGCCCGAGCCTTCCCGAACTGCCCACCGCAGCCAGTGGCCCGCCTCGTCCTCCTGGCCGGCCTGGGTGAGACCGAACGCGATGCTGAAGGCACCGACCGCCCAGGTGGAATCCGGCGCTCCGAGCGCCGGATCGACGGCTCGCACGAGCAGGTCGAGGCGGTCGCCCGCATCGGCCGACGAGAGTGCGGCATCGACCAGTTCGGCCCGGGTCTGCTGCCCGGAGACCGGCGTGGCGATGGCGATGAGGAATACCACGATACCGGCGAAGAATCGCCTCACGAGTCGCTCCCGTTTCCGAGTCGTCGCTCCCACCGGGTCGTCTCACCCGGCCGGATCGTCACAGTGGTGTCGGCCGGCGCGAACGCCGGGTTCTCGAGCCGCAACCGGTAGGTACCGGCCTCCAGTTCGATTTCGTATCGGCTCAGGTACTCGCCGATGGGCTGTCCGTCCAGGAAGGCGTTGGCCCACCCCGGTGTGATCAGGATCACCAGTCGCCCCGGGCCCGACGGGGTCGCCGGCTCCGGCCCGGGAGTGGGCACTCGCACCGGTGGCCGCGGAGCCGGTGTGGCATCCACACGCACGGACACGGTCGCCTCGAAGTCCCCCACTCGGGCCGTCAGCACCGTCGCACCCGGGCTCTCCGCCCGGATCGCTCCGCCGGAGACCGAGGCGACCGACGCGTCGAGCGACGACCACTCCGCCTCCGCACCGTCGCCCTCCGACCCGTCGTCGGAGACGAGGACGGCGCGGGTCGCCACCGACCCACCCTCGGTGATCACCACGGGCGACCCCAGGGCCGAGCCATCGGCAGCCCGTACCTCGAGACCCGTCCACGCTACTCGGACCGCGATCGGTATCGTCACGACCGCCCCGTCGACTTCCGTCCGGAGCTGCGCGTCACCGCTCGCCACGGCTTCGACCCTGTCGCCCTCGACGGCTGCCACCGACGGATCGGTCGACGTCCACTCCGCCTCGGCGTCGGTGCCCTCGAGTCCGACGACTGCAGCCCCTCCGGGAGAGAGGGTCAGTGCCCCCTCGAGCACCGCACCGTCCACGGTGGGCGCGACGGTCTCACCGGACGCCGCGGGCGGCGGTACCGTCCCCTCCTCATCGCTGCCGCCACCCAGAATCGCCCAGGCCCCCAGAGCGGCGACCACGGCGATCGCGCCCACACCACCGGCCCACGCCACGCCGCGCCGGTCGGACGAGGACTCACCCAGGACACGTTGCGGACGGTGGATCACCCCCCGCTTCGCCTGGCCCGCCGGGGTCTCGGGTTCGCTGGGCGCACGCTGCCCCGCGGTGGCGCCCGTGGCCACACCGCTGGACTCGCCCTCCGGCGGCGACGTGCCGCGGACCCCCGCACCCGGCAGCGAGGTCGAGGACGGAGGCGGAGGCGGAGGCGGAGGCACTGCTCCCGAATCGGCCGAGACCGGGGTCTCCACCGGCGCCGAAGTCTCCACCGGCGCCGAGGTGTCGACCGGCGCCGCGGTGCCGACCGCCGGGATCATCGCGGTCGCCGACGTCTCTTCAACCCGGACGGCCGCAGCCGCCCAGCCCGCTCCGCAGTAGACCACGACCGACGCACTTCCCGAACGCAACCCTCGCACCTCGCCCGTCTCGGTCACGGCTACGACCGACGGATCGCTGGACGCCCAGGTGCGGTCCTCGTCCATCGGCAGACCGCCGCGAGACAGGGCGACGGCCTCCAACTGCACGCTCTCCCCTGCGGACAGGACCAGCCCGTCCGGACGGATCGCCACCGACGCGACCTGCGCCGGGCTCACCGTGAGATCGACGCTCCCGTCCACCCCGACACCCCGAGCGGTCACACGCGTCGTGCCGGCGCCGACCGCGACCAGCTCGCCGGTCTCCGAATCGAGACGGACGATGCCCGGGGGGTCCGACGACCAGGTGACTCCATCGGCGGGTCGCGTGCCGTCGGGTGTTTCGAGCGCGACGTCGACCACCACGGAAT
>JAHHMJ010000257.1 GCA_018678395.1 Gemmatimonadota bacterium
GGGCGCGTCGTGTATCCGCGATTCGGACGTCGGTCAGATACCGACGTAGTTCCGCAGAAGTCCGATCTGCTCGACCGTTCCCAGGACGATCAACTCATCGCCCGGATCCATGGTCGTCGCAGCCGCGGGATTGAAGACGAATCCGCCGCCTCCGGTCGCCCTGGGCTCGCGCATGGCGATCACGATCAGGCCGGTCTCCTGGGGGATGCGGGCCTCGGCCAGAGACCGGCCGGCCAGCGTGCTGGTCGTCGGGATCTCGACCTGCTCCATGCGCAGCGAGAGGTCCGAAGAACGGGTGGCGATGTCGAGAAACGACACGACCGAAGGACGGAGCAGAACCGACGCCATGCGGATCGCCCCGCTCACGTTGGGACTCACGACATGCGTGGCTCCGGCCCGGTAGAGCTTGTCCATCGTCTCTTCTTCATAGGCCCGGACCACGATGGTCAGGTCGGGCTTCAGGTCCCGCGCCGAAAGGCACACGAAGAGATTGTCCGTGTCTGCGCTCAGGCAGGCCACGAGACCACGCGCCCGATCGAGCCCGGCCTGCAGGAGTGTCAGGTCGTGCGTGGCGTCCCCCTCGAGCACCAGTCCGTCGGGGTGCGCACCGCGGAATGCCTCGGCCTGGGCCGGGTCCTTCTCGACCACGACCACGCGGGTCTTCATGGCCTCCAGTTCCTCGGCTACCTGGCGGCCCGTCCGCCCTGCCCCACAGACCACGACGTGACCTTCGATGTTGTCGACTTCCTTCTTCACGCGCCTCCTCCGGAAGAGGTGTTTGAGGTCCGATTCGACGATCAGCGACGTGATGAGGGCGAACCACACCCCCATCCAGGTGACGCCTCCGCCGAGGAGGATCATCGTGAACGTACGCCCTCGATCGGTGAGCGGCCGCACCTCCTCGTAGCCCACGGCGGTGATCGTGATCACCGACATGTAGGCGGCGTCCGTGAACGCCCATCCCTCGACGACCATGTACCCGACGGTCCCGAAGGCCGCCAGAAGCCCGAATGCCGCGAAGGCGAGGAGGAAGCGACGAGTGAACACGCTCACTGGATCACGTCCGCGGCCGTCGCCCCCCCCCGGACCGCCCGCTCGTCGGGCGCCCGCGAGGCCCGCCCCCGCGTCCTCCCCGCTCGCTGCGATCCAGGTCCACCCGCACGGAACGACCTCGTACGGTCGTTCCGTTGAGAGCCGCGATCACCCGATCGGCCACCTCGCGGGCGATCTCGATGCGCGAGAACGTCTCGCGGATCTCGATTCTTCCGATCTGTTCGCCGGCGATGCCCGCTTCTCCCGTAATCGCGCCGACCAGATCACCGGGCTTGATGTCGTCCTTCGATCCCAGGCTCACGAAGAGCTTGGTCATCGCCGAATCGGCCGATGCGTCCCGACCGGTCGGCCGCGGCGGGGCGGTGATCTCCGCCGCCTTCTCGCTGCGCAGCAACGCTACGGACGCAGCCGCCACGACGCTCGCGCCGTGCTTCTGCACGAGAGGCTCCAGCACCAACTCGTAGGCCTCGACGTCACGGGCCGAAATCGCCGCTTCGATCCGCGTCAGCAGAGCCGCCAGGTCCCCGCCGGCCCGGGGCCGAGTCACCCGAGGGGCGTCGAAATGGAGCCGATAGCCCGTGCGCGCGGCGATGTCGCGAAGGTGGGCGGACTCTCGGGCCTCGGCGAGGATCACCCCGCCGTGCCCGCCACCGTGTCGACGATCCAGGGCATCCGGATCGGCCGGCACGTCGAAGCTCACGGCCACACCGCGTCCCTCGGGCAGCGCGTCGAGCGCCTGGCGGCCGGTCAGGTCGTCGACCACCAGCCAGACCGGTGCGTCCGGGTCGCCCGGGGCGCCCACGCCGAACCCACGCAGGGCGAGGCGGTCGCCGAGGTCGGCGGCCACGTCGTCGTTGCGGACGAACACCACGAGGTGGTGGACGTCGTCGGTGAGCAGGTCGCCCGCGAGCGCCGCGGCCTCTTCGTCCTTCTCGACCTCGACGACCCGCACCTCGACACGGCCGCGCTGGGGCGCATGCGGCCCGGCACCCTCCGCGTCCTGCGGCGGCACCGTTACGGCGCGCCGGGCGTGTCGCTCGGCGAAGTCACGCACCCCGGCGGTGAGCGGAAGCGTGACGATCACGCGCTGCGCGTCCGACGGCAGCGCCTCGGCGACCACTTCGAGGTGAGGGAGGCCCCCGAGCGCCTCGACGACGCCGGCGCCGTCGACGACCAGCGCACCGATGTGTTCCAGCGTCAGGCCGCCGTCGGCCAGTCGCGCAACCAGGTCGCCCGGTGTGGCTACCAGCACGCTGGAGTGCTCGGGAAGAGCCCACGCCGAACCGAGGGCTGCCACGCGATGCCCGGTGGCGCCGGCGAGCCGGCCCAGCGCCTCGGCGAGGCTGAGCGCCCGCTCACGGGTCGCCGTGACGACGAGCCCGACCGGACCGCCCTCTCCGGCGTCGAGCCGCGACAGCACGGGTGCGCCGACCGCGACGAGAACCCCCGCGCCCGGCGCGGCCAGGGCCACCAGGTTGTGCCCTCGCTGAACCACGGGGACCGCAGCCGCCTGGAGCGCCGTGGGGCGTTCGATGCCCTCGGCCGCGAGCGCGTCCACGATCTCCGGAGCGAGCTGCAGCTCCTCGAAGGTGTCCGTCACGACGGCTCTCCCGATCCGGGCCCGCCGGAATCGCCCGGCTCGTACGGAAGGTGGTTCAGGAACTTCTGGATCTCGTAGTCCATTCGCGACGTCCGCAGCCGATCGGTCTGAGCCACCACGTCGGTGTACGGCCCATGGCGGTGGGCCGAGAGCGTTACCGCCCCCTCGGCTCCGGTCCAGGTAGCCGAATGACCCGACCCCTTCGACCGGCTCAGCCCCAGCAGCTCGGGCAGCAGCGTCTCCGCCCGGGCCATCACCTCCGAGGGGGGGAGGGCCGTCTTCCTCTGGTATCCAGCCATGTCTCTTCGTCCAGTGCGCGGGGGGTCCCGGGGTCAATCGGCCCCGATGAATGCCCGCAGCGTGTTCACGTCGTGTATCCCTTCCAGGCGCCGATCACCCTGCAGCAGGGTGGGGACGCCCCGCACTCCGCGCTCCACGGCCGCCCTGCGGCGGTCGTCGACCGTGTCCCGATACCGATCCACGTCCAGCACGGCCCGCGCCTCGGTGCGGTCCAGTCCCTCGTCTTCGGCCAGTTCGACGAGCACATCGATCCGACCGAGGTCGAGCCCGTCTTCGACGAACGCACGGAAGAGGCGTTCGACCAGCCTTCTCTCCGTGCCCGGTGTACCCGCTTTCGCGGCGTGGACGGCGAGCTCGTGGGCCTTCCGGGTCCACGGCACCCGCCGGGGCTGCGCCGGCTCGACATTCGCATCCCGCAACGCCGCGGCGACCGAGTCCCAGTAGTCTGTCCACAGGGGGTCGGACGGCTCGACCCGGGGGGCCGTCGGGGGACGCATCTCGAAGCCGTCGAGAGCGTACTCCACACCGAGCGAGTCGAGACGCAGAAGCAGGAGGAACGACCCCGGATCCACGAAGTCGAAGTAGAGGCGGGGCCGCATGTCGAGCATGGGGCGGAATGTGTCCGTCCGGCGCGGTCTCGGCAACGCCCTCCCGGCGCGCGGCGTGGCTTGATCCGTCTTCGAGGGCCGTCGATATTGCGCTCTGCCCGGTCCGGGATCGACGGGCCGTCTCTCCTCCGCCGACGGATTGCACATGGAGCTCAGCCCGAACGTCGCCGCTATGAAGCCCTCCGCCACGCTGGCCGTGAGTGCGCTCGCCAAGCGGCTCGAGGCACAGGGCCGCGACATCATCAACCTCAGTACGGGTGAGCCCGACTTCGACACGCCCGGGTGGATCTCGGACGCGGCGATGCAGGGGATCCGCGACGGGCGCACGCGCTACACGCCGACTCCGGGGCTCCCCGAGCTGCGTGCGGCGATCGCCCGTTTCCTCTCCAGGGGCGACCGGGTCGTGGATCCGGCGGGCATCGTCGTCTCGTCGGGGGCCAAGCAGGCGCTGTTCAACGCCTGCTTCTCGCTCTTCGGTCCGGGGGACGAGGTGATCGTCGCGACGCCGTACTGGACCAGCTACCCGGAGATGGTCGGTCTGGCCCGTGCGACATCGGTCTTCGCCGCCGGCAGCGAGGAGAACGACTTCCGCCTGTCTCCGGAAGACCTCGAGCGGGTGGCCACGCCTGCGACGAAGGGGCTGCTCTTCAGCTCCCCGTGCAATCCGACGGGCGTCGTGTACGGAGCCGACGAACTCCGGGCGGTCGCCGAGTGGGCTCGCGATCGGGGGATCTGGCTGATCTCGGACGAGATCTATCGGCACATCTACTTCGGCGAGGGCGGCGAGGCCCCGGGGCTTCTCGATCTGCCGGCCACGTCGGTCGGCCCGCACGTCCTGATCAACGGCGCGTCGAAGAGCTTCGCGATGACCGGCTGGCGAGTGGGTTTCTCTGCTACGACCCCGGAGCTCGCGAAGACGATGCAGGGCGTGCAGAGCCACATCACCTCGAACGCCGCCACACCCTCGCAGATGGCCGCGCTCGCGGCCTACTCCGACGTCGGCCGCACACGAGAGGACGTCGCACGCATGCGGGAGGCCTTCCGTCGACGGAGGGATCTCGTGATGCGCCTCTTCGACGAGCGGCTCCCCAACCTCTCCTATCTGAGGCCGGAGGGGGCATTCTACCTCTTCTTCCGCGTCGACTCGGCCTTCGGCGACGGGCGAGACTCGGCCTCGGCCGTGTGCTCGTGGCTGCTCGAAGAGGTCGGAGTCGCGGTCGTCCCGGGCGAGGCATTCGGGGAGCCGCGCTACGCCCGCATGAGCTTCGCCACCTCGGACGCCGTGCTCGACGATGCGATCCGGAGGATGGCCACGCTGCTCGGATGACCGGTGCGGCTCAGCGGTCTGCGAGGCTCTCCCGCGCGGCTCGGACGCAGGCGCCGAGGTAGCCGGTCCCGAAGAGGTTGAGGTGCACCAGCAGGTAGTAGAGCTGGTACAGGGGTCGCCGCCGGGAATACCCCGGGACGAGCGGTCGTGCGGCCTCGTACGCAGTCCGCGCTCGCGCGGAGAGGCCACCGAACAGGTCGGCCATCGCGAGGTCCACTTCGCGGTGGCCGTGGTACGTCGCCGGGTCGACCAGCACCGGAGCGCCGTCCGGCCCGGCGTGCACGTTGCCCGCCCACAAGTCGCCGTGCACGACGGCCGGGCCGTCGTCCTCGACGTCGGTGAGCAGCGTCTCCGTATGTGTGACGGCGTCGCCGACGACCTGATGCGCCTCGCCTCGGAGCAGGCCCGCCTCGACCGCCATGGAGATCTGCGGGAGCAGTCGTGCCTCGCGCCAGAAGTCGGCCCACCGCTCATGCTCCGGATTCGACTGGGGCAACGAGCCGATGCGGTTGGTCTCGCCCCATCCCCAGGGGGGCGCGAGCGGCGCGTGCAACGTCGCCAGGCCCCGGCCGAGGCGCTCGTCGTAGTCCGACCCCTCGGCCGACGGGGGGAGGTACTCCAGAACGAGCCAGCCCGGTGCGTCGCCTTCGGCGTCACGCCAGGATACGACCCGGGGGATCCGCAGCTCCGCGTCCCTCGTCGCGTGGGTCAGCGCCTCCAGTCCGCGGGCCTCGGCACCGAAGGCGGCGCCGGCATCACCGCGATTCCACTTGCAGAAGAGCGGGCCGGCCGGGGTCTCGAGGCGCAATGCGTGATGAATGCAGCCTCCGGAGGCCGCGGGTCCCGCCCGCACAGACCCCCCGAGTTCGCCGGTCAGCGCAACGACGAGTTCCGGTGGAAGGCTCACCGGGTCGGGTCGAGGTGCGCGAGGAGCGCCGCCGTCGATCGATCGACCAGGTCGAACACCCGGTCGAAGCCGTCGGGGCCTCCGTAGTACGGGTCGGGGACTTCCCCGTCGCCGGGTTCGGGGTCGAAGTCCCTCAGGAGCACGAGCTCGGCCGCCGCACCCGCGATCCGTCCCCGCAGGCGCTCCAGATCGCGCAGGTTGGCGCGGTCCATCGCCACGATCCAGTCGAAGCGGCCGAAGTCCTCGGGATCGACTCGCCGCGCGCGCTGGCCGTCCAGCGAGACGCCGCGCGATGCGGCTGTCGCGGAGGAGCGAGGGTCGGGCGGGTCGCCCACGTGCCAGCCGCCGGTCCCCGCGGAATCGATGCGGAAGAACGCGGTCAGCTCGGCCTGTTCGACGCGATGGCGGAAGACCCCCTCCGCGAGAGGCGATCGACAGATGTTGCCGAGGCACACGAAGAGGACGGAGACGGGAGCGGGGTCGGGTGCGGGACGGTTCATGCCGGAGAAGAAAACTGCCGCGTCCCGGGTCGGCAATCGGGCTTTGGGGGCCGCGCCTAGGCGGCCAGCGTCCGCTTCTCTACCTTTCGGTGCGGAATTTCTCTCGTCGTTCGTTGGAGTCACCTGTCGTGTCCGAGCAGCCCACCCCACCAACCTCCTTCGCCGATCTCGGTCTCTCCGAGGCGGTCCTCGCTGCCGTAGAGGCGCTCGGGTGGAGTCAGCCCACCCCGATCCAGATCCAGGCGATCCCGCCGGCGCTGGCGGGTCGTGACGTCGTCGGCATCGCGCAGACCGGGACCGGCAAGACGGGGGCGTTCATGATTCCCGCCCTCGAGCAGATCGAGGCGGGTGGGGGGCTGCAGGTCCTCGTGCTCGCGCCCACGCGCGAACTGGCGCAACAGGTTTCCGAAGACACGGCCGCGCTCTCGAAGGGCACGTCGATCCGGACGGCGTCGATCTATGGTGGTGTGAAGTACGGGCCCCAGCTCGAAGCGCTGGCCGAGGG
>JAHHMJ010000700.1 GCA_018678395.1 Gemmatimonadota bacterium
TGTGTATAAGAGACAGACCTGCATCCGTCGCGGCGCGGTGGGGGCACGGAAGAACCTCCACGCGACCACGTCCTGATGGTCGGGGCGGGCTCAACCGGAATGCCACTCCTGGAGACCCTCGTCATCACCCCCCACCGCGTGATCGTCGTGGACGACGACCCGCAGCTGGTCGACCGGATTCGGGCCGCCGGGATCGAGGCCCACCGGGGAGACGCGACGAATCGCGGCCTGCTCCGACGGGTGGGCGCATCCGACGCCCGCGTGATCGTCTCGACCGTAACCCGCATCGAAGACAACGAGCCGCTGCTCGAAGAGGCTCGCGGCGTCCCGATCTTCGTGCGGGCGTTCGAGGACGCCGAGGCCGAGTGGCTCACGGCGCACGGCGCGCGACCCGTGGGGTACGGTGACGCCGCGGCGGATTCCTTCCTCGAGTGGTTCGACCGACGCGGCTGGGAAACGGCCGACGACCTCGCCGACGCGGAACTCGAGGACGTGCTCTAGGCGGCCTCGGCCCCCGTCGCCCGTACGAGCCGCTCCAGCGTGTCGAGGGCCGCCCCGCCGTCGATGCTCTCGGCCGCCCGCCGTACTCCGGAGCGCAGGTCCGGCTCGAGACCGCCCACGTAGAGGGCCGCGCCCGCGTTCATGAGGACGGCCGTCCGGGCGCCACCCCGGCGCTCGCCGGCCAACACCGCCCGCACCAGGTGGGCGTTGTCTTCCGGCTCACCGCCCGCGAGCGACTCCTCCAAACCCGAACTCAGACCGACCGACTCGGGCGTGACCACGGATTCCTCGACGGCACCCTCGCGCAGTTCGAAGACCCGCGTTGGACCGAGTGGGCTCAACTCGTCCATCCCCGGTGCTCCGTGCACGACGAGGGCGTGCGCGTGCCCGAGCGCCTGCAACCCACCCACGACCAGGGGCAGCAGATCCGGGTCCGACACCCCCACCACCTGGCGTCGGGCCCCGGCCGGATTGGTGAGGGGCCCCAGCAGGTTCATGATCGTCGGGACGCCGAGCGCCCTCCGTACCGGCCCCACGTGGCGCATGGCCGGATGCAGAAGCGGCGCGAACATGAAGACGATCCCCACCTCGTCGAGCACCTCGCCCATGCGCTCGGGCGTCAACTGGATGGTCACGCCCAACGCTTCGAGCACGTCCGCGCTCCCGCTGCGGCTGGTGAACGACCGGTTGCCGTGCTTCGCCATGCGCGCCCCGGCGCCCGCGGCGACCAGTGCCGCCGCCGTGGAGATGTTGAAGGTGGTGACCGTGCCTCCGCCCGTCCCCGCGGTATCGACCAGCTCTTCGGGCGCCCCTGCCTCGACCGGAACCATCGCGGCACGCAGCGCGCGCACCCCGCCGGCGATCTCTTCGGCCACGATCCCGCGCGCCTGCAGCCCGACCAGGAAGCCCGCCATCTCCTCGGGGGTGGCCCGCCCCGCCATGAAGGCCCCGAAGACGGCTTCCGCATCATCGGCCGAGAGCGTGCGGCCGGACGCCACGGTCCGCAGGAACGGCCGCAGGGAGAATTCGACAGGCTGCTCGGTCATGGTTTCGAGGTGCGCGTGGGAGACGGCGCGCGACGGAGGCGGTTCGGGCGCGTGGCCCGAACCTCTAACGACGCAGCGAGATCGGGTCAATCGAGCGACTCCGCCTCACCCGCCCGGTGCGCTTGACACCCCGGGGCGCCCCTCTACCTTTGCCGCGTGATCGCCGGGGATGACATCCGCGTCCTGCTCGTCCTCCACTACGACGGCAGCGGCTTCCACGGCTGGCAGGTCCAGCCGGGGCTTCGCACGGTCCAGGGCGAAATCGAAGCCGTCGTCGAGCGCGTCACCCTCGGACACCGGACCGTCCTCGGTTCCGGGCGAACGGATGCAGGCGTCCACGCGACGGGACAGGTAGCGACCGTCTCGTTTCCGGCTCGCTGGACCGCGGCACGCGCACGAAAGGCATTGAACGCCCTGCTGCCCCGGGACATATGGGTCGAGCACGCGCGGGAGGTGCCGAGGGCCTTCCACCCCCGCTACGACGCTCTGGAGCGCCACTACCTCTATCGAGTCGGCACGGCCGAGCACTCGGCGTCGCCGTTCCACCGACCGTTCTGCTGGGCGTTCGGCGAGCCGCTCGACCCGGACCGCCTCGCCGAAGCGGCCGCGGCCCTCCCGGGCGAGCACTCGTTTCGTAGATTCTCCAAGGCCGGGCAACCGCACCGGGGAGAGCGGTGCACGGTTCGCGAGGCGGCGCGGACCCCATGGGACGGACTGGGGTTCGTCTTCTCGATTCGCGCCAACCGGTACCTGCACCACATGGTGCGCTACCTGGTCGGCACGATGGTGGACATCGGGCGAGGCCGGCGGAACGTGGGTGAGATGGTGGCCCTCCTGGAGGACCCGGACGGGGAGTTGCGGACTTCTCCTCCGGCGCCTCCCGGGGGCCTCTACCTCCAACGGGTGCGCTACGCGCTTCCCTCCGCCCCCCCTCACGATCCGAGTCCCCCGCCTCCATGAAGATCTTCCTCGACACCGCCGACGTGAACGAGATCCGCCGGGCCGCCGACGCCGGCTTGATCGACGGCGTCACGACGAACCCGTCGTTGATGGCCAAGGTGGCCGGCGACCGCGACCCCGCCGACCTGTTCCTGGACATCTGCGCGGCCGTGGACGGTCCGGTGAGCGCCGAGGTCGTGGCGATCGAGAAAGACCAGATGGTCGTCGAGGGGCGGCGTCTGGCGAAGCTCGCCGACAACATCGTGGTCAAGCTGCCCCTCACCGAAGAGGGACTGCGCGCCTGCCGGGCCCTGACGTCCGAAGGCATCAAGACCAACGTCACGCTGTGCTTCTCCGCGCCGCAGGCCGCCTTCGCCGCCAAGGCCGGCGCCACCTACATCTCGCCCTTCGTCGGACGCATCGACGACATCGCGGGCGAGGGCATGCAGCTGATCGCGCAGATCCGACAGATCTACGACAACTACGGCTTCGCCACCGAGATCCTCACGGCATCGATTCGCCACCCGATGCACGTCGTAGAGGCGATGCTGGTCGGCTCCGACTGCGGCACCCTGCCGCCCAGGGTGCTGTATCAGCTGTTGAAGCATCCGCTGACCGACAAAGGGCTGGACGCCTTCCTGGCCGACTGGAAGACCCTGGGCAAGGACCTCTGACGGGTGTTCCACACAGGCTGTCGCCGGCCCGCTGGAGCTGCTCGATGACACCCTACCCGATTCGCTCGATCCGCTCGATCCGCCGCACCGTCGCCGCCGTTCTGCTCGCCGGCTCTCCGGCCTTCCTCACCGCCTGTGAGGTCGGCTCGGCCGACGGGTCCACCGCGCTCACCGCCGATCCGGACGCCGCCGCTGCGGCCGCCGCACCCGCGACGACCGCGCCCGCGCTGGTGCAG
>JAHHMJ010000021.1 GCA_018678395.1 Gemmatimonadota bacterium
TCTGGTGGATTGCCGGCCAGTGGGTGACGAAGCGATACCTCGAGCGAATGACCTGCACTCTGACCGAGCGTTCGCTCAAGGTCACCCGGGGCATCATGGTGCGGCGCGAGATGACCGTCCCCCTCGACAAGATCACCGACGTCGGACTCGTCGAGGGGCCGATCATGAGGTATCTCGACCTTCAGGCGGTGCGTGTCGAGACGGCGGGCCAGTCCACGGCCGGCGCAGCGATCCAGCTGGTGGGGGTTCGCGAGGCCCGCCAGTTCCGCGATACCGTCCTGGCCCAGCGCGACCTTCTCGCGAGCGGCACGTCCATCAGCGCCGCATCCGGCGACGTACCGGCGGTCGCTCCCGAGTCAGCGGTCGCGGTGCTCACCGAGATCCGCGACGCGCTGCACCGAATCGAAGAGCGGCTGCCTCCCCCCGGCACCGACTAGCCCGTCTCAGCGAATCCCGTTCTCGGCGTGGCACCCGGAGCACTGGCGCAGCAACTGCCCGTACAGCCGGCCGCGCTCATCCAGATCCACGACATCGCGGGCCTGCTCTGCGAGCTCGTGGACCCGTCGCGCGAAGACGTCGGATGCCGGGGACAGCCCGCCCCCGTGGAGCGGGTCGTCCGTCTCGAACACGTCGACACCCGCCAGCCACGACGCCGTGGAGGCCGACAGCAACCCCTCCCACATGCGATCCGCCGCCCAGCTGTGGGCGAGCATGTGGCCCGTGAATCCGCGGTCTTCCGGAGGCTCGGAAGAGGCGAACCTCGGGCGGTAGTCGGCCGCTTCGTGGCAGTTGCCACAGGTGGCGGCGAGAAGGCCGGTCGCATCGGCGGCTTCACCGAACGTCGGCGCATCGCGGATCGTCTGCGCGTGCGATGCGAGTTGTTCCGCGTAGTCCGCGCCCTCGGCTCCGAGATCCGCGGCAGCGGGGGCCTCGGCCAGAACCCGCGCCGCCTCGCGGGCCGAAGTGAGGTCGCCTTCGATCATGGCGGCCTGGATCTGGCCGGCCTGCTCGAAGTGCACCCACATCTGGAAGTCCGTGGTCGACCCGAGACGGGCCCCGCCTCCGCAGGCCACACCCAGAATCACGGCGAAGCCAGTGGTGGCGAAGAGCGCCGTGCGGCGCGTCGATGCGGTCATGAGACATCCCCCCCTTTGGACAGAACGCCGACGCACCACGGACCGATCGGGTCCGCGCTCCGCCAGACTGCGAAGGGAGGGTCGACGCATGGACTCTTCTGGAAATTCGTCTCTCCGGCCGCCGTAGGGCAAGGGCTCGAGCGCAGCCCGAGCCTCTCGCTTGCCGTCGTCCGGTCGAGCGCGTCAGGTTGAGCCCGAGCTTCGACGAAGAAGCCACGGGCGGTGGGCGCCCGACAGGGTGATCTCTCGATCCGGGTCAGGCCCGGGGGGCGGTGCGCACTTGAGTCCATGGGCCCGTTGGTGGCGCCGAGACGCCGCCGACTCCGAGGATGCCGATGTGACGGCCAGGGGGCCGGTGCAGTTCGGCGCCGTGACCGGTGTCTTCACGCCTACGCTGCTCACCATCCTGGGCGTCATCATGTACGTCCGGCTGCCCTGGGTCGTGGGCAACGCCGGACTCCTCGGGGCCTGGCTCATCATGGCCCTGGCCATCGGGATCACGGCCTGCACGGGCCTCTCCCTCTCTTCGATCGCGACCAACACCCGGATCGGCGCGGGCGGACCGTACGCGATCGTTCACCGCTCGCTGGGAGTCGAGGTGGGGGGCAGCATCGGCATCCCGCTCTACCTGACCCGGCCGCTCGGCACGGCGATGTACATCTTCGGGTTCAGGGAAGGCTGGCAGTGGATCTTCCCCCAGCACCCGTCCATCGCCATCGATCTCGCCGTGTTCGCCGTGATCTTCATGCTGGCGTATCGCGGGGCGGACATCGCTTTCCGTGTACAGTACCTGATCATGGGCGTAGTGGGGCTCTCGATCGCCTCGATCCTGTTGAGCCCCGAACTCTCGGAGGGTACGCGGCCGGTGACGTGGTGGGGGAGCTTCGAGGGCTTTCCGGAGGATGGCTTCACCGGGGTCAGCCCGTGGCTGGTGTTCGCGATCTTCTTTCCGGCCACCACGGGCATCCTCGCGGGGGCGAATATGTCCGGCGAGTTGAAGGACCCGCGGCGTGCCATTCCGCGGGGCACGATCTGGGCATTGGTCGTGAGCTCCGTCATCTACTTCCTCATCGCCTGGGTCGCAGCCCGCGTAGCGACGCCGGGTGAGTTGCGGAGCGACTACAACATCCTCATCGACGCCGCGCTGATTCCCGGCGTGGTTCTCGCCGGTCTGCTGGGCGCGACCTTCTCGTCGGCCCTGGCCGGGTGCGTCGGGGGTCCCCGCATCCTCATGGCAATGG
>JAHHMJ010000206.1 GCA_018678395.1 Gemmatimonadota bacterium
GCAGCGCGTCTCTCCGGCGGCGCGATCGGGCGTGCGCTGGGATATCTCCCTCTGGACGACGGCGGCGAGGGCGCACTGGAGGCCGAGCGCCGCGCCGCCTTCACGCTCCTGAGAGCGGCTCTGGCGCCGAGGATGGGCACCGTCTTCGCCGAGGCCCTCAACCAGAAAGTGTCCGGAGCCCGGGCCCTCCTCGGCCTGTTGGCCTCGCTGGAGGTGTGGCTCCGGGACCTTGCCGCCATCGCGACCGGCGTCCCGGATCGGGCGGTGAATCAGGACGGGGTCCCGTGGCTGAGTCGCAAGGCGCGGGAGCGGGGCTGGCCGCCCGAGGCCGTCGCCCGATGCCTGGCCCGCGTCGACGAAGCAGCGGTCCACGCGCGGGGCAACGTGAATCCACAGCTGCTGATCGCCGGCCTGCTGACCGACCTGCGCCGCATCCTCGAATCCTCCACGCCGAGGGCATCCCATGTCCGCTGAATCCCGACTCACCCATCTCGACGCCGACGGGCAGGCCACGATGGTGGACGTGACGGCGAAGGAGGAAACACGACGCATCGCCGTGGCAGCCGGTCGGATCCGGATGCAGCCACAGACGCTCGAGGCCTTCGTCGAGGGACGACTGGAGAAGGGCGAGGCGTTTGCGGTGGCGCGGCTCGCGGGCATTCAAGCCGGCAAACGCACTGCGGAGCTGATCCCCCTCTGCCACGCGCTGCCCGGCGCGTCCGTCGGCATCGACATCGACCCCGACCCGGACCTCCCGGGAGTGCGGGTACGCGCCGAGGCGCGATATCGCGGCCGCACCGGCGTCGAGATGGAGGCCCTCACCGCCGTGTCGGTGGCGCTGCTCACCCTCTACGACATGGCGAAAGCGATCGACCGCGGGATGGAGGTGGAGAGCGTCCGACTGCTGTCGAAGGAGGGGGGCGCCAGCGGGACCTGGCACCGAAGCGAGGCCGTCGAAGAGGGCTGACGGTCGCCCGGGTCAGCCCGCCAGACGCAGTCGATCTCCGGGCTGCAGCACCGCGCCCTCGCGGAGTCCGTTCCAACTGCGGAGTTGACCGACGCTGACGCCGTAGCGCCGCGCGATCGTCCACAGGCTGTCTCCGCTCCTCACGACGTGCTCTCCCGACGCGGGCGGCGCTCCAGAAGCGGTCGAGCCTCGGCCGGACGACGAGGGTCCCGATCCGGCGCGCGGTACGACCAGGCGAGCGCCGATCCGCATGCGACGCGGGCGCACCATCGGGTTGGCCGACTGCAGGTCCGCGGTACGGACGCCGTACTCGCGGGCGATCGCGCCGAGCGTCTCTCCCGGTGCGACCACGTGCTCGGTGACCGTCACCCGCCGGTCGGCCGGAATCCGCGCCCACGCTTCGAGGAAGCCCTCGGCGGTTCCCGGCGGTAGCCGGACCACGGTGGGGCGCCCCCGGGGCGTGAGCCCCCGCACCAGGTGGGGATTCAGGCGCCGGATCTCGTCCTCGTCGACCTCGACCGCGGCGGCGACCACGTCGAGGGACGTCGCATCGGGCACCGTCACCTCGTCGAAGACGTACCGGGCGGCGGGTCGGGGAGCCTCGAGGCCGAACGCATCCAGCCGCTCGGCCACCGTGGCGGCCGCGATGAGCTTCGGGACGAAGTCCCGCGTCTCGGACGGGAGGTGCGGGTGGATCACGGTGAACAGGGAGTCCCCCTGCGGCGCCAGTGGGGCGTGCTGCCGCAGAAGCCGATCGACCCGATTCGGCCCGCTGTTGTACGCGGCGAGCGCAAGATACCACGACCCGAACCGCTCCTCGAGCTGACGAAGAAAGCGCGCCGCCGCGACCGTCGACTTCACCGGATCCCGCCGCTCGTCCACCAGCGTCGACACGTACATCCCGAACGACCGTGCGACGGGCGCCATGAACTGCCAGAGCCCCGCCGCCGACACCGAGCTGGTCGCCGAGGGCACGTACCCGCTCTCGATGATCGGCAGGTAGCGCAACGACCTCGGCAGCCCCTCGGCGGCGAGCGCCGAGTCCACCAGCGCCTCGTAGGCCGACATCCGCTCCAGGAAGACGGGAAACGCATGTCCATCCCGGATGGCGTACCGGTCGACCCAGTAGTCCACTCGCTCTCGCACCACCGGATGGAGAGAGAAACGCGAATGCAGGACCGGATCGTGCGCGACCTCGAGTTCCGGAGGCGGCGCGATCATGACCGGAGCGGCCGGGGCCTGCTCCCGCGGCACGGGCGGCGCGTCGAGGACCGGCTCCGGGAGCGGCTGCGGGGAGTCCGGGACGAGGTCCGTCCCCACACGGGTGCAACCGGAGACGAGCCCAGCGGCGAGCAGCGCGAAGCCGGCTACTCGCCGAACCCTCATGCGTCCACGACCTCCATCACCGCGTCGATCGCCGTCAACAGCCGGTCGACCGAGGGGTCCCGAGCCCCGTGACCCATGAGTCCGACGCGCCAGAGCTTGCCCTTCGCCGCACCCAGCCC
>JAHHMJ010000339.1 GCA_018678395.1 Gemmatimonadota bacterium
GCGGGTCGTATTCGGGAATCGCTCCGCCTTCTTCTGTCCTCGTTGCCAGCCCGAGCCCGACTCGTGAAGCGCTTTCCCCATGAATGCCGGTGCGGCCGCCGGACCCGGCCGTGGCCGGGTCGGGCCCCTGCCGGGGCGAGCGCGACCCGAAGGCCGACCGGCATCCGCGGCGTCCTCCTGGCGGCCGCCCTCTCCGCCCTGACCGCGCAGGGTACGGCGGCCCAGGACGGGGACCGGCAGTCCGAGCGGGCGACCTCCGGGCTCGACCTCCCCGTTCGCGAGGTGCAGCTGGACAACGGGATGCGCTTCCTCCTGCTGCCCCGCCCCGGTGCGCCCACGGTGGCGTTCGTGGTGGAGTACCGGGTGGGCGGTGTCGACGAGGTCCCGGGCCGCACCGGGATCGCCCACCTCCTCGAGCACCTCCTGTTCAAGGGAAGCACGTCGATCGGGACGCGCGACGTCGAGGCGGAACGGCCCTGGTTCGAACGGATGGACGCGGTCCACGACTCCGTCCTGGCCGAACGCGGTCGGCTGCGTCCCGATACGGCGCGCATCCGAGTGTTCGAGGGCCGCATCGCCACCCTCGAGGACTCGGCACGCACTCTGTTGGTGCCCAACGAGTTCGACCGGATCCTCTCGCGTAACGGCGCACGGGGGCTGAACGCCACGACCGCGGCCGAGGCCACGACGTACTTCGTGGAGCTTCCGAGCAACCGGGCCGAGCTCTGGTTCGCGCTGGAGTCCGACCGCATGCGGTCGCCGGTCTTCCGCGAGTTCTACACGGAACGCGATGTGGTCATGGAGGAGCGGCGGCTCCGGATCGACACCAGCCCCGGCGGGAAGCTCTACGAGGCCCATCTCGCCGCCGCGTTCACGATCCACCCCTACGGCCAGCCCGTGGCCGGGACGATGTCCGACCTGGAGTCGCTGACCCGGCGTGACGTGGAGGACTACTATCGCCGCTTCTATGGACCCCGGAACGCGACCGTCGCGATCGTCGGAGACCTCGACCCCGACCTGCTCGAGCGGTGGGCCCACCGGTGGTTCGGGGACATCCCACCGGGCGAGATCCCTCCCCCCGTGCTGACCCGGGAGCCGCCCCAGACCGGAACCCGCCGCGTCGAGGTTCTGTTCGACGCGCAGCCCTCCCTCCGCATGGGATGGCATGTTCCCGGGCTCGTCCACGAGGACACGCCGGCGCTCGCGATCCTGGGGTCGCTGCTCACGGGCGGTCGTTCGGCCCGCCTCCAGCGCAGGCTGGTTCAGGAGGACCGCATCGCGACGTTCGTCAGCGCAGGCCGGGGTCCCGGGGACCGCTACCCGCACCTCTTCACCGTGGACGCCACACCCCGCGCTCCCCACGGCCCGGCCGAGATCGAGGCAGCGGTCCTGGACGAGCTCGCACGGCTCGCTCGGACTCCTCCCGACTCGGCCGAGGTAGCCCGGGTCCGGATCCAGATCGAGTCCGGTCGGGTCCGCCGGCTGGCGTCCAATCTCGGACTCGCCTTCCAGCTCGCGGAGTCGGCATCGGCGCTGGGCGATTGGCGTGAGACCTTCCGCCTCTCCGACCGTCTCGTCGAAGTGACGCCGGAGGACATCCAGCGGGTGGTCCGGCGCTACCTTCATGCCGCCAATCTCACGGTCGCGACCCTGGTCCCGGCCGACTCTGCCGACGCTTCCGCTCCCCGCCGATGATCGCGTTTCGGATTCCCGAGGCGACGGGGCACCGGAGAGTGCGACCCTCGTGGGGCATCGTCCCACCGCTCACGCTCGCCCTCGGTCTCGTCGCGGCAACCGCGCTCCCGAGCGGCGCTCAGGAACCGACCGGCCGAACCGCGGTCGAGAGCCTCCAGTTCGATCCCCTGCGCTTCACGCCGCCCGAGGCGGAGCGATACGAGGTCGAAGGGGTGGTCGTGTTCTTCCTGCCCGATGCATCGCTCCCGCTGGTCGACGTACTCGCCCGTTTCGAGGGTGGCTACGCCCGCTTCGGGCGCGAGAACTACGCAGCGGCGACGGCCCTGCCCTCCCTGCTGCGTACGGGGGGGACCGACGGGCTGACCCCGGACAGCGTGGACGTCCTCATGGAGTCGCTCGCGCTCCAGACGACGTTCGGTACTGCGGGGGGCGCGGTCACCGCGAGCCTGAACACGCTCCGCGACGCCCTGGACCCGGCGCTCGACCTCTGGTGGGCCATGCTGACCCGGCCCGGCTTCGATCCCGACGCGGTCGAAGTCTGGCGTGGGCGACAGCTCGAATCGGTCCTGCGCCGGATCGACGATCCCGGGCGCCTGGCCTTCTCGGAGTTCAACCGGCTCATGTACGGGGACCATCCCATCGGCTGGGAGATGGACGCCGCGGACCTGCGGCCCGAGCGACTCGACCGCGATGCCCTCAGGCGGGTCCACGGCCGCATCGCGTGTCGTGAACAGCTCGTGCTCGGTGTCAGCGGAGACGTCACCTGGGACGAGGTCCGACCGCGACTCGAGCGCCTCGTGGCGTCCCTCGCCTCCTGCGCAGCACCGGTCCCGGAGGCCCCGATCCCCGAGATCCGTCGAGAGCCGGGCGTATTCCTGATCCCCCGGGACCTGGATCAGAGCACGATCGTCCTGGCCCACACGACGTCGCTGAGGCAGGGGGCTTCGGACGCGTTCTTCGCTTCACGAATCGGCAACACCCTCCTGGGTGCCGGCGGCTTCTCCAGCCGGCTGGTCGGCCGGGTGCGGACGGAAGAGGGCTACGCGTACGCGGCCTCCTCTCTGTGGACGACGCCCGAGCGCTACGACGGGCTGATCGGAGCGACGACCCGGACTCGGCCGGAGGCCACGGTCGCCGCGCTGCGGGTGATCCTCGACGTGTTCGACGAGATGCGGGAGGCCCCGCCCACCGAGACGGCGGTCCGCGATGCCGTCGACGAATTCGTCAACGGATTCGTCTTCGCCTTCTCGTCACCGGTCCAGATCGTCGCCCGACGCATCTCGTACGAGGCGGCCGGCCTGCCCGAGGACTGGCTCGGTCGCTACGTGGAGGGGATTCAACGGGTCGATCCGGAGGCGGTTCAGGCCGTCTTTCGACGCCATCTCGATCCCGACCGCATGACGGTGCTCGTGGTCGGGAATCCGGAGGCGCTCGACGAACCCCTCGAAGCGCTCGGATACGGTCCGGTGACGGTGATCGACCCGGATGCGGGTTCCGACCCCGGCGCTACTTCCGCGCCCAGTGGATCGCCGCGATTCCGAAGGTGACCAGCGAGAAACCCGCCTCGGCGAATCCGGCGGATTCCAGCTTCGCGGCGAGAGCCTCCGGACCCGGGAACTCCTTCACGGACTCGGGCAGGTACGTATAGGCCCAGGGGTGCCCCGACACGATGCGCCCGACCACCGGAAGGATCCGGGTGAAGTACAGCATGTAGGCGCTTCGAACGAGAGCATTCGGGGGCACGGTGAACTCGAGCACCACGAGGCGCGCACCGGGCTTGAGCACGCGATGGAACTCCGCGAAGCCTGCGTCGAGGTCGGCCAGATTCCGGACGCCGAAGCCGACCGTGGCCCCATGGAAGGAACCATCCGGGAACGGCAGACGCAGCGAGTCGCCGCAGACAGGAGCCACCGCCGCGCCTGCGAGCTTGTCCTGGCCCGCGACGAGCATCGGGCGGGCGAAGTCCGACGCCACCACACGGCCCCGGAACTCGGCCCGGCGAGCGAGTTCGAGGCTCAGGTCGAAGGTCCCGGCGCACGCATCCAGGTACAGGCCGTCCGGGCTTCGCGTCCACTCGAGCGTGTCCACGGCGCGACGGCGCCACGCCCGATCGATGTTCATCGACAGAACGTGGTTGAGCAGATCGTAGCGGGGCGCGATCTCGGAGAAGATCGTCTGGACCTGCCGTTCGCGGTCTTCACCGCGAGAGGGGACGGCCTCGGGAATCGTGGGCATTGCAGCGCCGGGGGGGGAAGGTACCTTCCGATCGGGGACTGAAGTCCTCTGCTACCCGGCTCGTATTCCGGGTTCCACACCGCCGCTGTGAAACCCGATGCGTCCGAGACGCGTAGGGCCCTCCGCCATGGCCGATTCCTCCGCGACCACGGCGGACGCAGCCCTCACCCACGCGCATTCCTCCGCACGGGGAACGGCTCCTCTGTCCGCCACCGACTTCGCAGCCCGGGACGATCGCGACCTGGCCGCTCTCGCGGCCCAGGGGCGCGAGCCTGCGTTCCGCGAACTGCTCAGCCGATACGAGCGACCGGTATTCTCGCTCGTGTTCCGGATGGTCCGGGACCGTTCCCTGGCCGAGGATCTCGCACAGGAAGCGTTCATCCGCGCCTTCAACGCGATCGGTTCATACAACCCCTCGTTCAAGTTCTCGAACTGGATCCTCAAGATCGCGAACAACCACACGATCGATTACCTGCGCAAGCGCAAACTGGACACGATCTCCATCCATGGTTCGCCGCACGCCTCCTCGCCGGAGGAAGAGGCGCGCACCCGACTGGTGATCGAGGACCGGGACGAGCGACCGGACGCCTACGTCGAGAGCCGCGAGCTCGGTGGCGAGATCGAGGCCGCGATCGGGCGACTCCGTCCGGAGTACCGGACCGTGATCCTGCTCCGGCACGTCGAGGGCTACAGCTACGAGGAGATCGCGGACACGCTGGAGCTGCCGCTCGGCACGGTGAAGACCTACATCCACCGGGCCCGGAACGAGCTCAAGGATTCTCTCGCCCACCTCGCCCCATGACGCGCCGGACCGGCCACCCCACGGGGGTCGCCACAGCCCGAAACCGGGGCGTCCGTATCCTCGTAGGGCCCACCGTGAGCACGAACCGAACCCCAGGACCATCAACGTGACCGACCGCAGCCCGTCCGACCACCTGAGCGCCGAGCGGATGCAGGCGTTCCTCGACGGGGAACTCCCCGCCGTGGACGCGCGCTCCGTCGAGGCGCACGTGGGGGATTGCGCCCGGTGCCGCGCAGAGCTGTCGACCTGGGAGAGCCTGTTCGACGATCTCGGGGATCTGCCCGTACTGGCACCGTCCACATCGTTCCAGGATCGGATCCTCGAGGCGACGCCTCGCAAGTCGGCTCGGGCGGCCCGTGCCGCGACCGATATGTCGCACATCGCCCCCGGTCGGCTGCAGGATTACCTGGAGGGCCGACTGGCGGCTCGCGCCGCCACGTCGATGGACTCCCATCTCGACACCTGCGCGGTGTGCCGCTCCGAACTGGCCGCCTTCCGGGCGGTCGGAATGGCGCTCGACGCCCTGCCCGCACTGGAGCCGTCACCCGAATTCGGAGAACGGGTGCTGGCGGCGTGGCGGGTCGAACAGATGGCGGCCGTCGCCATGGCGCCGACGACCCGGTGGGGCCGCGTGGCAGCCTGGGCGAGGAGCCGAGCGCCCTCGTCTCGCCAGGGTTGGGCGGCCGCCATGGGCGTCGCTACGGCTCCGGCCGTCATCCTGCTCCTGATCGTCCGAGCCGTGTTCTCGCACCCGCTCGTCACGATCGGGAATCTGGGCGCCTTCGTTCGCCTCCAGGCGGGCGACCTCTTCGGCGCCCTCGCGACGCGTGGCGCCGCGCTGTTGCAGACCGTGGGTCTCGACGCCGCGGCACGCTCCGCGTTCGAACTGCTCTCTTCGCCACCCGTGGCGGCCGGTGCCGCCACCGTGGCCTCGGGTC
>JAHHMJ010000423.1 GCA_018678395.1 Gemmatimonadota bacterium
AAGGTGAAGAAGCGGATCTCGTGTGAGGAGTCCAGTGATCGCACGAGCGCCTTCGCGACCATGTCCGCCATGCGTTCCACGGTCCCGTCGGCGTTCTTCCCGGTGGGCCACACGCGCAGCTCCAACTCGGTTCCGTCCCGAGGGTGGACGCTTCGGCGCACGGGCTTCACGGTGCGGTCCGGCCCCGGTACATCCCGATCCGGATAGAGGCGTGCCGTTGCGCTTCCTCCCACGGCCCAGAGGGAGAGGTCGACGCCCAGGCCCGTCGAGAATTCTTCGAGAGACAGCCGGACCGACTCGGGAAGCGGGAAACGCGGTCGCCCGGCGGACGTCATGCGGACGCCGCTTCCCCGAACTGGTCGAGACGAAGCACGAGGGTCACGCAGTTCCCACGGTCGTTGTAGTGGACCTCGTCCATCAACTCCCGCATGAGGAAGAGGCCTCTCCCCCCCGCACGACAGATGTTCTGAGGCGTCGTCGGATCGGGAACCGTCCTGGGGTCGAACCCTCCCCCCTCGTCGATGACCCGCGCCGTGATCGCCACGGCGCTCAGACGCACCTCGACGCGGACCCGCTTCGCGGGGTCGGAGGCGTTGCCGTACAGCATGGCGTTGGACAGCGCTTCCGTCAGACTCACCCGCAGATTCAGACGGAGGCGGCGTGCATGCGTGCGGCACTCCGAGCACCGACGCAGCACGTGATCCACGGCTGCCTCGATGCCCCGGACGTCGCTGGGGAGTTCGAGAACGAGTTCGGAGTCCATGGGCCCCCTCGCCTCAGAATCCCTCGAGGGCGTCCTCCCGCGAGTCCGCGATGCGGAAGAGCGTGTCGAGCTTGGTGAGCTCGAACAGCGTGCGCAGATCCTCGTTCAACGACGAGAGCCGCAGCTCACCGCCCTGCTCGCGGATCTTCTTGGACAGCGACACGAGGACACCGAGTCCGGAGGAGTCGATGTAACCCGTGCGGGAGAAATCGATCACGAACTTCCGCTCCCCGCCGTCGAGCTCCTCGAGCACCTTTGCCTTCAGCTCCTGGCGATTGCCGACGATGAGCTGACCCTCGACATCGACCACGGTGACGCCACCCTGTTTCCCGACTGTGAAACCCATGCGAAGTCTTCTCCGAGACGAACGTTCGAACCGGTGCGCCGAGCGCGGCGGAGGCCGATTCCGCAGCCCGAAGGATAGCTCGCGGCCGGGATGCCGATCAAGTCGTCACAGGGAGTCGCCCTTCGCCTGAAGCGCCGTGATGCAAGCGACTTCGATGATATCCTGCACCGAAGCTCCCCGAGAGAGGTCGTTGCACGGACGCCGAAGTCCCTGCAGGACGGGCCCGAGCGCCGATGCGTGGGCGAGTCGCTGCGTCAGCTTGTACCCGATGTTGCCCGCATCCAGATCGGGGAAGACAAGGACGTTCGCCTGCCCCGCCAGGTCGGAGGCGGGAGCCTTGCGGCGCCCCACCCCGGGCAACAGGGCGGCGTCCACCTGGAACTCCCCATCCGCCGGAACGTCCGGCCGGCGCTGCCGGAAGATCGCGAGCGCTTCGCGCACCCGATCGATCGAGGGACCCTCGGCGCTCGCGTACGTCGAGTACGAGAGGAACGCGACCCGAGGCCTGTCGCCGACGATCTGACGCCGTGCCGTAGCGGCGGCCGAGGCGATGTCGGCGAGCTGATCCGGGGTGGGGTCTTCGACGACCGCGCAGTCCGTGAAGGTCAGGACCTCTTCGCCCTCGCCGCGAAAATCGTCGACCACCATGTAGAACGACGACGACACCGTCTCGATCCCCTCGGCCGGTCCCACACACCAGAAAGCGGCGCGCAGCACGGCCGCCGCGGTGTGGGTCGCACCCGCGAGGGAGCCGTCGACCTCGCCGAGGCGGACCAGGAGAGCGCCGAAGACGAGAGGGTCGGTGACCCACTCCCGGGCCTTTTCGAGCGTCATCCCCCGATGCGCCCTCGCGGCCTGCAGCTCTACGGCGTGCGCCTCTGACGCCTCGGCGGGATCGATGACGCGGATCCCGCTTCCGCCGCGGGTGTCGAGGCTCGCACGGGTCGCCGCGCCGGGCCCGAGCACCACGGGCTCGACGAGGCCTTCGGCTGCGAGCGCCACGGCAGCGGCCAACGTCCGCTCGTCCTCGCCCTCGGGAAGCACGATGGTCGCACCGACCGCGCGGGCTCGGGCCCGAAGCGCGCTCTGGAAGCTCGTGATCATCCGCGGTTCCCGAAGGCCACGTCGAGCTTGTTCAGGACCGAGGGCGACACGAAGGCCGAGACGTCGCCACCCAACCGTGCGACCTCGCGGACCAGCGAGGCCGACAGGAAGGAGTAGTTCACATCGGGAGTCAGGAAGACGGTCTCGAGCTCGCTCCACAACTCCTGGTTCATCTGCGCCATCTGGAATTCGTACTCGAAGTCCGAAACCGCCCGCAGGCCGCGGATGACCAGATGGGCGCCCGCATCGCGGCAGTAGTCGACGAGGAGACCCTCGAACGACGCACAGCGGATCCGGGGCTCGTCGGCGAAGACGGTGTCGATCATCGAGACGCGTTCGTGGACGTCGAACAGCGCGCTCTTCTTCTGCGTCGCCGTGTGCGCCACGGCCACGATCACCTCGTCGGCGATTCGCAGGCAGCGACGGGCGATGTCCTCGTGACCCCGGGTGATCGGGTCGAACGATCCGGGATATACGGCGACCAGGGGGCGCACGGCGTTCATTCGGGTAGCCTCAGGGTCGAAAGGAGGGTGTCGCCATAGCGGCGCTGGTGGAGTTCGGGGACTTCGGGCAGCACTTCGTCGGCGCGATGCTCGATCCACAACTCCCGGGCAAAAGGCCCTTCGAGCCAGCACCGCGCCAGTGCCGCCGCGAACCCGCGCGCATACGGGGGATCCGCGAGTACGAGATCGAACGCGTGGTCCGACAGCCGCTCGGCCCAGGCGAGGGCGTCGGCCCGCACCACGGTCGCCCGCTCTCCCGCGCCCAGGTCGTCGACATTGCGCTGGAGGACGCGCACCACCCCGGAAGAGCGCTCGACGAAGGTGCAGGAGTCCGCTCCGCGACTCAGACACTCCAGGCCCAGGGCGCCGGAGCCGGCGAACAGATCGGCGACGCGGAGGCCATGGAACGAGCCCCCCATTGCCGACATCCAGGCTTCTCGCAGCCGATCGCCCGTGGGGCGCACCCGTCGGCCCGGCGGAGCACTCAGCCGACGACCCCGCCACGCGCCGGCGATGATCCTCACGCCGTCTCCCGGGCCGATCGCAGATCCCGGAGCTTCAGCTGCACCGACCGCCGGCCCCGCCACTCGTTCACGGAGAGGGTGAAGAGCGCGTCCACCGGTCCCGACAGCCCGTCGGGCGGAATCCGGGCCGCGAGCCCGAAGCCGATCGCCTCGCGCCGGCTTCCGTCCTGTTCGAAGGTCACCTTGAGGTGACCGCGCCCGACCTCGCGGGGCCTGCCGTGAACCCGCAGCCCGCGGGCGATGAAGACCGGCCTCGGGTTGCCGATGCCGTGGGGACCGAGATGCCGGAAGAGATCCACCACGCCCAGATCCGCGTCGGCCAGTGACAACTCGGCATCGGCGCGCACCTCGGGCCGGAGGTCGTGACCGGCGAGGAACTCCCGAGCGATCGCATTGAACGCCTCCCGGAACTCGGGGATTCGCTCGGCGGCGAGGTCGAGGCCGGCCGCCTGTCGGTGTCCTCCGAATCGATCGAGCAGCGGCGAACAGCGCACGAGGGCCTCGTGCAGATGGAACCCCGGAATCGATCGGCCGCTTCCCCGCCCTCGCCCGTCCTTCCGGGCAATGAGAACGACGGGCCGGTGGACCCGCTCGACCACGCGCGACGCCACGATCCCGATCACCCCGGGATGCCAGCCCTCTCCATCCAGCACCACACCGAAGTCCCGTTCGGGATCGTACGAGTCCTCGAGCCGGGCCAGCGCTTCGTCCAGCGTGCGCCGATCCTCGTCCTGCCGCTCGCGATTCACGGTCTCGGCTCGCTCGGCCAGTTCCCGCGCTCGGTCCGGATCCTCCGTCAGCAGCAGTTCGAGCGCGACCGCCGCATCGTCGAGCCGCCCGAGGGCGTTGATCCGGGGGGCGAGCCGGAAGCCGACCTGCCCCGCGTCGATGGGGCCGGAAGGAAGGTCGACGATCTCGATCAGAGCCCGGAGCCCCGGCTTCGTCGTGCGCTCCAGTGCGCGAAGCCCGTACCGGACCAGCACACGGTTCTCGCCGGTGAGCGGTACGAGATCCGCCACCGTGGCGAGCGCGACGAGATCCAGATCGGGGAGCAACTCCTCGAACGGGATTCCGTACAACGTCGCCAGTCGGTGCACGAGCTTGAACGCGACCCCGGCACCGCAGAGCGGCTCCGCCTCGTCCGGCGCCGAGCGATGCGGGTTCACCACGGCGACCGCCTCGGGCAGTGCCGCGCCCGGCGTGTGATGGTCCGTGACGATGAGATCGATCCCGGCCGCTCGGACGGCGCGCGCGGCCTCCAGGGCCACGATGCCGCAGTCGACGGTGACGAGAACCGTGGCGCCGACCGCACGGGCCCGTTCCAGGCCGGCGGCCCCGAGGTCGTAGCCGTCCCTCAACCGGTGGGGCGCGAAAGCATCGACCCGACCGCCGAGCCGTCGCAGCCAACGCGTCAGCAGAGCCGCGGCGGAGACACCGTCCACGTCGTAGTCGCCGTGGACGAGGATCCGCTC
>JAHHMJ010000023.1 GCA_018678395.1 Gemmatimonadota bacterium
GTCCAGGAGGGTCGCGTAGTCGACTCGCCCGACCCGGTATGCGGCGAGAGCGGACTCTACGGCCGCTTCGGCCTGCGGAAGAATGGAAACGCGATAGATCTCCTCCAGAGTCCGAGCTCGCTCGGCGCTGGCGCGCAGCTCGCCGAGGCGAGCCCACGTTTCGTAGTGGAGATCCAGCGCGCGCGCGTTCTCCTCGGCGGTCTCCGCGGCTGCCGCGCGCTGAAGAGGGGCCTGCTTCGAGCCGCCCCACAGGGGGAGGCTCACACCGAGACTCACCGATCCCATGTCCACGAAGTCTGGCCGCTGACCCCAGGCAATCCGAAACTCGACGTCGGGATATCGGGCACGGCCCGCGGCCCGATACTCGGCCTCTGCCGCCAGGGCCCGCTCACGGGCTGCCTCCAGGGCCGGTCGGCGCTCTGCGGCGAGGGCCATGAGCGTGTCGAGCGGCTCGATCGGGCTCGTCGAATGCGGGAGCTCCACCGCCGGAATCGGCTCGCCGGCGGGCCGTCCGACGAGGGCGATCAGCCTGGCTGCGGTCGCTATCCGCTCCTGTTCCATGGCCGCGACGTCCGCCGTGGTCCGGCCGACCGCTACCTGTGCCTGCAAGAGATCCTGCTGGACGCCTGCCCCGGACGCGTACCGACTCTCGGCGACCGCGAGAAAGCTTCGCAGCAGGTCTCTCGTTTCGGCGGTGATTCCGATCGCCCGGTCCAGGTAGGCCAGGCGTGCGTAGACGCTCTTCGTCCGGGCGATCACCGCGACCACGGTCTCCTCGAATTCGAACTCGGCTGCGCGCGCCGTATGCCCGCGCGCCTGCTCGCTGAAACCCTGGTTCCCGGGCCACGGGATCATCTGCCTGAGGCCGACGACGTTCATCGTCATGCGCTCATCCGTGCCGAAGTCGTCGAGCGGCCGGTTCATCAGCCCGAGCTCGAGCATGGGGTCGGGTAAGGCACCGGCTGGAGAAACGCGTTCCCGGTCGGCCTCCGCCCGCAGTCGCGCGGCCTGTACGGACGCATTGGCGTTGCGTACCAGGGCCACGACATCGGCCAGGCGTAGCGTATCCCCGGGCCCGGACGCCGGCGTCGCGGGAGGCAGCTCCTGGGCGACCAGCACGGGCCGGCCGCTCTCGCTGTCGGGCGCGCGGGTCGCGGCTGCCGACAGGGCAATCGCAGCGAGCGCGGCCGCGAGTTTCCTGATGATATGTACCGACACGGGGATCCTCCCCTGGGCTCTACATCTCCGTCGCATCCGGGAGCGGCGCGGTCAAAACGCCATGGGTCGCGCGTCAGCGCGTACGACTCCCGACGATCTGGCTTTCAGTCGGAGATCAGGCTCGGGGAGGATGTTCCGGGAGGGTGGATTCTGCGCTGCGAAGCACACGGAGCGGGTCCGTCGCGGGGACAGCCAGTGCGATCTGGGCGGACGCGATCGCCACAGACGGCGCTGTGATGCCGTTACTGGAGCAGGTCATTCCCATCGAGCAGCAGGGCGCGGCAGGCGCGGGCGGCGCTTCCTCGGGTGACGAGGCAAACTCTGCGCCTGGTACCCGCCCAGAATCCGGTTCGACTTGATCGGCACATGCGGTGTGCTTCACGCCGTCCGATGCCGTTTGATGGCTTGCGGCCGCACGGCTTGCCTGGTCATGCTCAATATCCGTCCCACCGCACAGTGTCCCGGGTCCCGCCGCCAGCAGCGGGACCAGGGCGGCCACCAACGAGAGGCCTGCGACCGGATGTCGACGAATTCGAAGCACGGGCTTCCTTCTGGAAGAACTCTGGCGGCCGCGTGCCTCGGAGAACGCGTCAGCCGCCGACGATGATACGAGGCACGGTACTACTATTGTCACGCGGGCAGCAAGTTCCAGGCGGCCAGCGATGCCGTGCCGCGGCATCCAGCTCTCAGTCGATCGCCCCGGCGGCCAGATACGCGGACATGATCCGCTCGAGGCCCGCGAAGACGAGCTCCCCGTCGCGCGCTTCGCGGGTCCAGGAATTGACGATCGCGGCGCCGACGAGGCCCTCGGCCGGCCACACGTAGAGCGAGGCCATCACGCCCTGCGTGGCCCCGCTGATGCGCAACTGCCGCGTCCCGCGGTCCGTCTCGCCGACGAACCACCCGTAGCTCCACGGCGATCCCGGGTCGGCGGAGATCAGGGTGTAGAACAACTCCAGCTCCTCCTCCGAGAAGAATCCCGGCTCCAGGAAGGCCTCGCCGAACCGCGCCAGATCTGACGCCGTCGAGATCATGCCGCCGCCGGCTGGATTGAAGCTGTAGTCCCAGGTCGGGACGATCTGCAGTTCGTCGAGGTCGGCGTACGTCCACAGGTCGAACAGCGTGTAGTTGCGCGCGAGGCGCGGCGTGGGCCGCTGGACGTTCAAAAGCTCCGTGTCACCGAGTCCGAGCGGCGCGAGCACGGCGCTGTCGAGGAAGACGGCGAATGGTTGGCCCGAGACCCTCTCCAGCGCTGCCGCTATGAGGTTGTAATTGCTGCTCGAGTACTCGTATGCCGTGCCCGGGTCGTGCGTCAGCGCCGAGTCCCGGATCGCCGCGATCGCCTCGGTGGCCGTGGAGAAGTGCTGAACGTACAGCGCCTTGCGAGCCGGGTGGCCGAAGTGCGGCGCCCCCGCCGTGTGAGCCGCCAGCGAACGCAGGGTCATGTTCGGGTCACGGCCGGGCGGATAGTCGCGCACATGCTCCGAAATCGGATCGTCCGGGTCCAGAAGCCCGGCGGTGACCGCCTTCACCAGCGCCGCGCCGGTGAACGGCTTCGTCACGCTCATGATCAGGAACCGGGTGTCCGCAGCGACCGGGACCGAATCTTCGAGCCGCGCGAATCCCAGCTGCGCATCCAGGACCGTCTGGCCCCGGTTCGAGACGTGAAGCTGGTAGCCCACGTTCTCCAGACGTTCGTGGACCTCGCGTGCGATCTCCAGGGCGCGGTCCGTATCGGCCGAGGGCGTGTCCTGGGCCACGCAAGCGGACGCGGCACCGAGGAGCACCGCCGTGAGCAGCGCGCCCCTCATTCTTCAACTCTCAGCAACACGCTGGCCCCGAGCGGGCGGACCTGGACGGTCAGGCTCTCCGACACCGATTCCGGGCGGCCACCGCGCAGCGCCTCTACGTAGGCTCCGGGCGACAGATCCACAGTCACCTCCTGGTAGTCTTCCGATCGGTTGAGCAGGATCACCGCTCTCTCGTCTCCGAGGGCTCGCTCATAGGCCACCACGCCGTTTGCGTCGTCCACCGCGAGCCACGTCAGGTCTCCGTCCACGAACAGCCGCAGGTGGTCCTTGCGCAGCTGGATCAAACCCTGGTAGGTCCGAAACAGCCGCATGTCCGGTGCCACCGGGTCGGGATGGCGCGGGACCCCCAGGGGGTGCGTCGCCTCGTCTTCATAGTCCAGATCGGCCCAAAGCATGGGCTTTCGCGGGTCCGGGTCGTCTCCGCCCCACATTCCCACCTCGTCCCCGTACCAGATATGCGGAGCCCCGATGTAGGTGAACTGCTGCACCAGGATCGCCTCCTGGATCTCGCGTGTGCGGAGGTCCGGGCGCCCGATCCGGTACTTCGGGTTCCCGCTCGGGTTGACCTGGTACTTGTAGCGGCCGGGGTTCAGAATCGATGTACCGAACCGGGGCGTGTCATGGCTTCCGGTCAGGTTCATCTGCGCCTTCAGATGATCCGGGCCGATCCCGATCGCGATCGAGTCGAGCGCCGCGACGTATTCGGACGCGTTCATCCGGGGCGCGGCCCCGGCGAGGAAGCGCCGCGTCGGCTCGTACCAGCGATAGTTCATCACGGCGTCAAACACATCGCCCTGGAGCCACGGCGCCGGGTCCCACATCCGGTCGGGCCACGCCTCCCACCACACTTCGCCCACCAGGTACGCCTCGGGGTTGATGTCCCGGACGAAGCTCCGATACTCGCGCCAGAAGTCGAGCGGCACGACGTCCGCCACGTCGAGGCGGAACCCATCGATTCCGTCCGACGGATCGCCATCCCCGTTCGGGTCGAGCCAGCGGCGGGTCACGTCGAACGTCAGGGCCCGGACCGGGGAGACGAGCGTGCCCGCGATCGGTCCGCGAGTCGCGCCTTCGGGGCGCCCCGTCTTCCTCCACTCCGGCAGGTAAGGCACGCCCGCCCAGCCCGAATAGGCGAACTCGCTGGTGTCCGGCGTGGCCGGATCGTCGAACGTCTCGATCTCGTACCAGCCGGCGTACGACGATTCCGCCCCGTTGCCGAGCAGGTCCTGCCAGGCCCAGAACGTGGCCCCGGTGTGGTTCCAGGAGTAGTCGAGGATGATGCGCATGTCCCGCCGGTGGACCTCGTCCACGAGCGCGAGGAACAGGCT
>JAHHMJ010000001.1 GCA_018678395.1 Gemmatimonadota bacterium
GTCCAGGAGGGTCCGGATGATCGCATCGATGCGATCGGCCTCCGATCGGATCGACTCGAGCAGTTCCGTATCCTGTCCGGATCGGCGTGCCCGGCTCAGCGCGAGGTCCGTGAACCCGACCACCGCGCCGAGCGGATTGCCCACTTCGTGCGCGATTCCCGCGGCCAGGGTCCCGACCGACGCCAGCCGCGCCGCCTGGATGACCTGATCGCGCGCCTCGACCAGCTCACGGTTGGTGCGATCGAGAGAGATGATGTTGGCCGCGAGCAGGTCCTGGTCGCGTACCAGCCGGTCCGCGAGTTCGTTCACGCTCGCCCGGACGCCGTCCAGCTCCGTCCAGGGCAGCGACTCGACCCGATGCGTGTAATCGCCCTCGGCGATCCGGTGGACGTCCGAGACCATGCGGTTCAGGGGCCGCACGAGCCGTTGGTCCAGCAGCCAGCTCCCCATGACCACGACGACCGTCAGCGTGATGCCGAGGACCGCGGACAGCATCCCGAAGACCTGTTGCGGCCTCGTCAGCGTCGGAAGCGTGAGTCCGAGGACCACACCAGCGACGAGGACGCCCCCACCGACCAGCAGGCCGAAGGAGATGATCAGGGTGCGCTTGAGAGGGACGGTCGAAGGCATGGAGGCGCTGGGCGTCGGACGCTTCGCGGAGCGACGCGGCCCGCCGACGAGGAGTGTCGGATCGGGCGGGGACCCTTCTAGGGTCGGACGCCTCCGTCAGAAGCTGCAGCCCACGACGCTCACGACCGGAGCCGGATCGCCTCCGGAAGGGTTGGCCGAGCCGTGGTAGATACCGCATTGCTCGCCCGGTACCCCGGCGTGGACGGCGGTCGCGGCCCAGCCCGTATTCGACGCCTCGTTCACCGACAACGTCACTCCGTCCGACTGAACGGCCCCCAGGGCCGTGAGGTCACTCGAGAAGGTGAAGTTGTCGTTGTGGTTGACCTCCTGAGCTGCAGCCAGGTTGCGCAGGTCCGACATCATGGCGGCCCGTTGAGACTTCTTGCGCACGGCGTTGAGCTTGGGGATCGCAATGGCCGCGAGGAGCCCGATGATGATCACGACGATCAACAACTCGATGAGCGTGAAGCCGCGTGGGATCGTGCGTCGCATCGTAGCCTCGTTGGGTGGTCGGAGGAGCATTGCCACGGTGGCGGTCCTACCGCCGGGTTCCCCCGACGCGCTGGCGTCGTGCTCAGTTGCAGGTCACGGCCCCGGGCACCGTCGCGGGCGTAACCGCGGTCGCAGTACCGTAGAAGACGGCGCAGGCCGAGGGGGTGCCGCCGTGCGTCGACGACGCGCTCCAGCCGGAGGCGTCCGCCGCACCGATCGCGACCGTCACACCCTCCGACTGAGTGAAGCCGAGGGCCGTCGCGTCGGTGGTGTAGGTGTAGTTGCTGGTGTGATGGACCTCCTGCGCCGCGGCGAGGTTGCGCAGATCGGACATCATGGCGGACCGGTAGGACTTCTCCCGCGTCGCCGCGAACTTCGGAATGGCGATGGCAGCCAGGAGCCCGATGATGATCACGACCAGCAGGAGTTCGATGAGTGTGAATCCGCGGGTTGTCGAGAGTCGCATGATCGTCTCTTCGGGTGTCGGAGGGGGAGTTCCTGCAGCGGTCGTGCGGCGGCCTTGTTCAGTTCCGCGCGAACCTGGCGGAAAAGGCGAGGAGCGTGACCCGGGGGAATCCCGCCGGGCCACGCTCCTCTATCCGGAAGAGCCCGGACCTGCTGACCTCGAGGGTCAGTTACAGGTCACTGCTCCGGCCACGGTGGCGGGGGTACCCGCAGTCGCCGTGCCGTAGAAGACGGCGCAGGTCGAGGCCACGCCGCTGTGCGTCGACGACGCGCTCCAACCGGTGCCGTCCGCGGCGCCGATCGCGACCGTCACACCCTGCGACTGAGCAAAGCCGAGAGCCGTCGCGTCAGTGGTGTAGGTGTAGTTGTCGGAGTAGTAGATCTCCTGCTGCGAAGCCAGGTTCTTCAGATCCGACTTCATCGTCGAGACGTAAGCCTTCTCGCGCGTCGCCGAGAACTTCGGAATGGCGATGGCGGCCAGGATCCCGATGATGACGACGACGATCAGCAGCTCGATGAGGGTAAAACCCTTGTTGTCCCGCATGGTCGACTCCTAGGTCGAGGGTGGTACGCTGTGAGGTGGGACTCGATTCGCACCCTGTCCTAGGGGCAAGCCCGGGGCCAAACGTCGTCTCACATCCTCAACCGTCTGTACCACAACGCTTTATGACGCACCGGGAGCCCCCGCGCCATCAGCGCTGTCGGCCGTCGAGTGTTGGAATCTGCAAGTTGCTGGGGTTTTGCAAGGGTGCGGCCTTCCCTCCGAAGACCACGGTGAGGCTGTCGATCTGGCGGAGTCCTTCCGGGCTCGGGGACCGGCGCCGAGCCGAATCCGCGGCCGCACGGGCGCCCTCGGGATCCCCGGTACGCCCTCTGAGCTCGATCAGCCACATCCATTGCTGCCACGCCTCGCCGGGCGCGCCGCGCACCAGTCGCTCCCGGGCGTCCCGGGCCGCACGCCAGTTTTCGCGCTCCCCTTCCGCCGCGGAAAGGAGGTGCAGCGACACTGGATCGTCCGGGAGAAGCGTCAACGTCGCACGGGACCACGTCGCAACCTCGTCCCAGTCCTCGTCGCCGGCCGCGATCACCGTGAGGAGTTGCGGGGCGGATGCGTGAAGCGAGTCCGCCGCCCAGGCTCTCAGGGCGAGTGCCCGCGCGGGACCGACCACGCCGGCCTGGTGCAGCCGTCCCGCACTGCGGGTGAGGAAGGGGATCTCGCCCCCGAGCCGGCTCAGGGCGAGCGCGTAGGCATCCACCGCATCCTCGGTCCGACCGGCTGCGAGGAGCTCGTCCGCGAGCACCCACTGGGAGCGCCCCGATTCGGGTACCGTCTGCACCATGTGCCGGAATACCGATGCCGTATCCCGCCAGAGCGGAACGTGCAGGAGGACCGTCGTCGCCCACACGAGCACCGCCACGACCGGCAGCGCCCGCATCGGTACGGACCGTCGCCAGAGCCATACCCCGGCTGCACCCATGGCCCACGCGACCGCGACCGACGGGAGGTATAGCGTGCGTTCGGCCACGAGTACACCGGTCACGAAGACGACGTTGGCGACCGGGAGAATCGTGACCGCGAACCACGCCACGGCGAATGCTACCAACGACGGCCGCGCCTCACTTCGGCGCACGCTCCACCAGGCCCCGGCCAGAACCGCGAGCACGCCAGCCACTCCGACCAGGGCCCGTGGCGTCCAGACGGTGGTCACGGCGATCACGCCCGGCGTGTAATCGGGAGACAGCCACAGCGGCATCGAGAGCAGCCGCCCGTACTGCCACCAGATCTCTCCCAGAGTGTGGATGCGAGGGATGTCGACCAGCAGCGCGGCCCCGAGGGCGGGAGTGGGGGTCGTCGCTCCATCGAGCACCAGGTAGCGCCCGACGATCACGGCGACGGCGCACGCGGCGAGGCCGGCGTAGAGTCCGGCGCGACGGGAGACCAGCCCACCCACGTCGCGGACCCCGAGCCGGAGTCTCCAGGCCTCCAGCACCACCAGGAGCGCCGGGAGCACGATCGCGCTCTCCTTGGTCAGACAGGCGACGAGGTAGAGCGTGCAGACCACCGCGACTCGCGCCGGGGTGAGGGGGCGCGGTCCGTCTGCCGTCACGCCATCGCGAGCGAACGACCCCACCGCGAGCAGAAATGCGGCCGCCGCGCCGAGCTCGGCGAAGCCGACGACGTTGGCCACCGCCTCGGTGTGCACCGGATGCACCGCGAAGATGATTCCGGCGCCCACCGCGACGGCGAGCGGAAGGAACCCGGCACCCACTCGCACCACGAGAGCCGTAACGACCCCGTGCAGCGCCACGTTCACCGCGTGGAACGCCCAGGCCGCGTCGCCGAAGAGAAGCCTCTGGATCCCCAGCGCGAGGGTCGTCAGGGGCCGCCACAAGCCGAACGCCGTACCCTCGGGCCCCGGCCAGTAGGGTTCGACCAGGCTCGCCAGCAGAGCCGACCATCCTTCGAACGCCGGATTCTCGACGATGATCTGCACGTCGTCGTAGGCGAAGCCCCCCCGCAGGCTCGGGAGGAAGAGCAGCACCGCCAGCGCCGCGCAGGCAGCGCTCGCGCGAGCCACGTCCCGGTCCCGGGCAGCCATCAGTACGCTCCGGCGTCCACACCGCGACGCACGTCGGCCACGACCTGGGGATCCGCTCCGGACGCCTCCATGAAGTCCGCCAGACGAGCCCAGTCCCGCTGGGCTGCGGGTCCGAGCCGGAGCGAGACGCGCTTCGCACGGACGGCCGCCTCGAGCAGCCCACCCCCGGCGTAGGCCTCGGCCAGCGCGGCCCACAACGGGCCGGTGGGTGGTGCAGCTCCGATGCCCGTGGCCGCCACCCGATGAGCCTCTCGGAACCGCCCTTCGAGCAGCTCCAACTCCGCGAGATGCCGCCACGACGAGGCCCGATCGGGACCGAGGTCGACCGCCTGCTCCAGCAGGGGCCGAGCCTCTTCGTACCGGCCCCGCTCCTTGAAGTAGATCCCGGCGGCGAGCACCATCGAGTAGCGGCCGGGCAGCGCAGCCAGGCCCGCCCGGTAGGCCTCCGCGGCGCCGTCGTGGTCACCCGTCGCCGCCAGGCCCTGGGCCCGAGCCAACTGGGCCCGCCACGACTCCGGATGGTGTTCGACGAGATCGCGCATGACCGTGGCCGAGGACTCCCACACCGGGTTCCGGGTCCACGTGCGCGCGGACAGGAGCACCAGCACGACCGCCAACCCGCCGACCAGTGCGCGTGAGCCCCCCGTCGGCACCCACCGCTCTACGGGGATCTCGGCGACGAGGCCCGCCACCACGAGTGCGAGGCCCACCGACGGCAGGTAGAGGGTGCGTTCCGCCAGGAGGGACCCGGTGGGCACCAGGAGGTTCGACACCGGCAGGATGGTGACGAGGAACCAGGCGACGCCGAACGCTGCCGTGCGATTGCGCCGCCATCCCAGAGTGGCGATCGCGATGGCGCCGGCCAGGACGATCCCTCCCAGGAGCACGCGCACGGGCGCGGGGCCGGTGGCCGGGAAGAGAACCCCCGGGTCGTAGTCGACGGAGAGGGTAACGGGCCAGACGAGGAGTCGGAGGTACTCCGTCCAGACG
>JAHHMJ010000419.1 GCA_018678395.1 Gemmatimonadota bacterium
CGTGGGGGAGACCCGATTCGAGATCGAGCGTACCGCCGGCGGCGGACCCGGTTCGATCGTGGGCTCGGTCGGAGCCGACATCACCGCCTGGACCGACCCGGCGCCTCCCGTGAACACGACGGCCTACCGCGTCCGCGCCTGCGACGACGACGTCTGCTCGGCGTGGTCGGCGCCCGTCACGCCGCCCGATCCCGGCCCGGGAAACCCGGCGCCGGGAGCGCCGATCGTCGCGTCGCTGCCCACGACGTTCCCCGGCCTCGGGTCCGCCCGACTCGGCGCCGCGGTGAACGCCGCAGGCGCCTCGACGACGGTCCGCTTCGAATACGGTTCGGATCCTCAGCTCGTGGGGGCCGCGCAGACCACCTCGCGGCTTCTCAACCCGGACGCCACGAACGTCGGCGTCTTCGTCACCGTCACCGGGTTGAACCCGGGCGCCACGATCTATGCCCGGGCGACGGCGACCAACGCCCACGGTACCACACAGGGCCCGATCGTGGCCTTCACGCTGCCGACGGTCCCGTCGGCACCCACGAACTTCGCCGCCACCGGTGACGGGTACGGCGGGGTCCGCCTCACCTGGGTGGACGCGAGCACCGACGAATCTCGTTTCGAACTGCAGCGGGAGACGGTTCCGGGAGGCCAGGTCGCGCAGTTCGCCATCAGCGCCGACCGTGAGCTGTTCATCGACGATTCACCGCCCCCGGGCACCGTGCGGTATCGCCTCAGGGCGTGCAACGCGATTGGCTGCTCCGGCTACACCGCCTGGGCCAACTACGCCGGTCCGGTCATCCCTCCGCCGGCTGAGCCGAGCGCTCTGACCGTGACCCTGCTTCCAGCCGGAGGCCTGCAGCTCGATTGGGTCGACAATGCGGGCGGAGGGGCCACGTTCGAGATCGAACGGATGGAGGTCCCGGGCGCCACGGTGGCCTTCACAGCCGGTGCCGGGTCGACGCAATACATCGACGCCGGCCCGCCCACGGGCCTGCTCGAATACCGCATCCGCTCCTGCAGCGCCGGCGTGTGTTCGCCGTGGAGCCCCCCGGTCCAGTCGTACTACGGGCTGGCGCCGCAGATCACCCTCGGTGCGGTGGTCAACATCGCGCTGACCTCGGCCGACCTCACGGCGGACGTGACGGCCTTCCAGGCACCGACGACCGTGGTCTTCCGCATCTCCACCGACCCGTCCTTCATGGCGTCCACGGTCCTGCCGACCATCGACGCGGGGGCGGGGTCCACGTCACTATTGGTGATGGGGGCTGCGACGGGTCTGGACGACGATACGACCTACTACGTGCGCGCGGAGGCGACCAACCTCTGGGGTACCAGCACCAGTGCGGTGGGGACGTTCGTCACCCTGGGCGGGGGCGACTAGGCGGTTTCAACGGCAGGCGGTGATCCAATGGGGTTCGGGCGAGTCGGACGCTGGAAGACGCTCCTCGGGGGCGTGGGTCTCTCCGTCGCCCTCACGGGCTGCGCGGACGGGTGGTTCCACGATCCCGCACCAGTCGGTGGGGCTGCCGTGCAGGTGGCGTTCCAGCAATCCGCCGACGCGTCGGCGGCCTTCGACGCGGCCGACAACCTCGCGCTCGAGCTGAGCGATGGGTCGACGACCCTGTTCGCCGGCACCATCGATGTGGCGGCGAATGGGGGTCCGATCGAAACCTCGATCCAGGTCGATCTCCCCGACGGCTCCGTGACCGCAGGCCTGACGGTGCAGGTGCGCCGGTCGGGTGACGGCCTCTTCGCCGGATCCGCGCCCGTTTCGCTCGTCCCCGGCGAAACGACACGAGTCGTCCTCTCGCTGACGCCGATCGTCGATCGACTCGAGGTCACCCCGCCGCCCACCTTCACATCGTGGGGCCAGACGGTGCCTCTGAGCGGCTCCGCGGTCTTCGCCACCGGGGACGCGATCCCCGGAGGAGCCGTGGCCTGGGCGTCACTCGATCCCCAGGTCGTGCGAGTCGATCGGGTCGGTTCCGCCTACCGGGCGACCTCCGTGGGCGATGGTTCGGCCTCGCTGCGCGCCTCCTTCGGCGGGCAGAGCTCGACGGTCGCTGCGGTGGTCGACGCGCAGGTCGCGTCCATCGAGGTCTCGCCGTCGTCGGTCACCCTGGCACCCGGCGAGACCGTCGATCTCGCCGCCGTCCTGCGAGACGCCAACGGCAACGTGCTTCCACGCGTACCGTCGTGGTCCTCGACGGACGTGAGCGTCGCCACGGTGTCGGCGGCGGGGCGGGTGACGGGCGTGTCCACCGGCACCGCGGACATCGTGGCTGAGCGCGACGGGGCCACGGCACGAACGGCGCTGGACGTCCGTGCCGGTCGCCCCCGGGTGACCACCCTGCCACCCAACGTCCTGGCGTTCGACGAGGCCGTCCTTCGCGCCGAGGTGGACCCGGGTCCCGCGGTCACGACGGTAGTGTTCGAGTACGGGACGACGCCCGACCTCTCCGATGCCGCTCAGACGCCGCCGACGGTCGTGTCGGCGAATGCCGGGCCCACGGAAGTGAGCCGATCCGCTTCGGGGCTGCCCGGCGGAACCACCCTCTACGTTCGGGCCTCGGCGAGCAACAGCTTTGGATCGACGACCGGTGACATCGTCGCGTTCACGACACCGGTGGCGCCTCCCACGGCGCCGACCGGCCTGACGGGCGTCTACACGGGTACGGTCCGAATTCTCTGGCAGGACAACAGCAGCGACGAGATCCGCTTCGACATCGAGCGAGAGGTCCTGTCCGGCTCCGGGAACGGCACGGTCGCTCCGGGATCCACCCGGCCGCCGAGCGCTGCAGGGCCACAGAAGGTCTTCCAACCCCTGGGATCGGTGGGCGCCGGGGTGACCTCCTTCGACGACCTGAACCCGCCGACCGGCGAGTTGCGCTACCGGGTGCGGGCCTGTTCGGCAACCGCCTGTTCGGACTGGACCCCGGCGCTCATCTGGTTCTACGGCGTGGCTCCCCGGGTCTTCACCCGTCCCGCCACGAACGTCGGCCCCGACGACGCCACGGTGTCGGCCTTCGTGAACCCCCTGAACGCGCCGACCACCGTCGTCTGGGAGTTCGGCTTCGAGCCGACCTTCACCACCCCGCCCCCGACGGCTCTGCCGACACAGCCGATCGGCGCCGGCGTCGGCAACGTCGACGTCTTCCTGCAGTACAACGCCACGGCCCTCCAGCCGGGATCGACCTACTACCTTCGCGCGGTCGCGACGAACCCGTGGGGTACGACGATCGGGAACACGGTGATGTTCAGCACCTCGGGGGGCGGGGACTGACGGCACTTATCCGCCACCCGTCGCCCTGATCACAATCGAGTTGCCCCCAGGCCTCGGCAGCACCCGTGATCATCACCCTTGTCGCGGCAGGCGCGATAATCATATGTTTCCGCCGAAGCCAACGGACTCTCCCAGGGAGAACTTCATGAAGCGACTCGTCGGTACTCTCATGCTCGCCGGTGCCATCGCCCTCGGCACCTCGTCGGAAGCGCAGGCCCAGTTCACGTTTGGACCCGGAGTGGCTTGGCACGATGACGTCGACCTGGGGATCGGCGTGTGGTTCGCCACCCCCCTCCCGCAGCTGCACGAGCAGGTATCGCTCACGGGCTCGTTCATCTACTTCTTCCCGGACGGCGGTACCGACCTCGGATCGGGCGGCAGCATCGACGTCTCGTATTGGGAGCTCAACCCCGGCCTCGCCTACTCCTTCGTGGCTGAGGGCGCCATCACGCCCTTCGTCGCGGCGGGTCTGAACATCGGCCGCTACTCCGTCGACTACGACGGGCCGTTCGACGACCTGATCGGCTTCGGGTTCAGCAGCGGGACCGAGATCGGGTTGAACATCGGCGGCGGCATCCGCACCATGCTGGGCGAGTCGCTCACAGGAGTGGCAGCCGGTCGTATCGAGTTGGGTGGCGGCGAAGGCTTCGTCATCGAGGCCGGCATCGGCTTCCCGATGGGCGGCAGCTGAGTCCGCACGCAGATTCAGACT
>JAHHMJ010000430.1 GCA_018678395.1 Gemmatimonadota bacterium
CACCCCACCCTCACCCTCCCGCGATCGCGCCGACGACCCGAAACGCCTCCTTTCCCCGCACGACCGCCTCCGGCAGCTCGGCATCGGGCGGCTCGTGAGACAGATCCTCGCGCCCGGCGAAGAAACGCATGTACGCGCGGCGCTCCCCTGTGTCGTGATGGCGGATGGTCCCCCGGAGCCTCGGATGCCGCGCCTCCAGTTCATCGAACAGGGCGCGCGCCGTAGCGGGTGTCTCCCAGGGCAGATCGACCCGCACCTCCGGCTCGACATCGGCCAGCGCGCGCAGGTGGGTCGGCAGGGCCACCCGAATCCCGATCCGTGCCGCGCCCTCGCTCACGACAGAGCCTGCACCTCGACCGAAAGCACGCGCGGCAGGTGCCCGGCGATGCAGCGCCAGGAATCGCCGCCGTCGGCCGAGCCGTAGACCTGCCCACCGGTGGTCCCGAAGTAGATGCCGCAGGGGTCCAGCGTGTCGGCGCCCATCGCCCCGCGCAGGATGTTCTGGTAGAAGTCCCGCTGCGGCAGGCCGTTCGTGAGTGCTTCCCACTCCCCGCCCCCGACCCGACTGCGATAGACGCGCAGGCGCCCATCGGGCGGGTAGTGCTCGGCGTCACTCTTGATCGGGACGACGTACACCGTGTCGGGCTCGTGAGCGTGGACCACGATGGGGAAGCCGAAGTCCGACGGGAGTCCCTCGCTGACCTCGGTCCAGAGGTCCCCGGCATCGTCGCTGCGGCAGACGTCCCAGTGCTTCTGCATGTAGAGGCGTTCCGGGTTCGCCGGGTGCAGCGCAATGCGGTGGACGCAGTGCCCGACCTCGGCCTCCGGGTCGGGGATGTATTCCGACCGGAGGCCGCGGGTGATCACGGCCCAGGTCTCGCCCCCGTCGTCCGAGCGGAACGCCCCAGCGGCCGAGATCGCGACGAAGATGCGCTCGGGACGCGACGGATCGAGGACGATCGTGTGCAGGCACAGGCCACCTGCACCGGGCTGCCAGATGCCCCCGGTCGAGTGCCGCCGCAGGCCGGACAGCTCGGTCCAGGACGCGCCGCCGTCGGTCGACTTGAAGAGTGCCGCGTCCTCGACCCCCGCGAACACGGTGTCGGCGTCGTCGAGAGACGGCTCGAGATGCCAGACCCTCTTGAAGTCCCACGGGTGCGGCGTCCCATCGTACCACTGGTGGGTGCCGGCCTCTCCCTCGTAGGCGAAGTGGTTGTCCACCGCCTCCCAGCTCCGTCCTCCGTCGTCGGAGCGCTGCATGACCTGACCGTGCCAGTCCGTCCAGGTCGACGAGTAGATCCGACCCGGGTCGGCGGGCGAGCCCTTGGCGTGCATGGCCTGCCAGCCGCCGAAATGCGGGCCGTCCACCGCCCACTCTTCACGTGCGTCATCCGACCGGAGGACGAACAGTCCCTTGCTGGTGCCGACGAGTACCCTCACCTGGCCCATCATCCCCTCCGCGCTGTGATCCGCTCACACGCCAGCGATCAGTCCAGTTCCCAGTCCAACGTGCCCCGCAGGCGCAACGGGACCTCCTGCTCCACGATGTTCTCGATCCTCCGACGCGTGCCGGAGCCGCCGGTCCGGAATATGAAGCAGATCCGGCCCTTCGTGGGATATTTCTTTTCACTCTGAATGCGGAAGCCGTGGCCGCCCAGCGCGTGCCGATACGCGGTGGCCGCCGTCGCGAATTCAGCCGTCGGGAGCCCCCGGACATCCAACTGGTACGTCACCCGTATCTCGAGCAGGAACGTCAGCACGAAATCGAAGGCCGTGGTGAGCACCGCCACGTGCGGGAGTTCGAGGCCGCACGAGAGCCCGATGAGCGTCGCGAGGATGACCTGTCCGGTGAGATGTGCCGACCGCATCACCGTCCGGAATCGAATCAGCCCGCCGATGCCGAAGAGCACGAACCCGACCACCATGCCCCACTTCACGACCATGATGCCGATCAGAGAGCCTATGACGGCGTACATGATCGAGACCTTGGGAGCCTCGATCTCCTCGAGCGTATCGGCGATCCGGAGTCGACGGGGGTGGAAGCTGATCACCGCGCCCAGCACCGCCGCGAGGGCGAGCATGGCCAGGGCGTTCAGCATGAACTCGCTGTCGGTGAAGCCCTCCCACCCTTCGCCTACCGGCCCGGGTGTCGACGTGAACTCACCCGGGATCTGTTGCGCCCCCAGGACCGCCGGAAGCCAGAGCAGCACCAGCCCGACGAGAGGTAGCAAGCGACGAATCATCGCGGACTCCATTGGGGGGACTCGGCGGAACGACGCCGTCACGCTACGGACCCGACTCGGCCCTTCGCAAGCGAGGCGGTGGAGGGCCGGATCACCGGACGACGAGGATTCGCTCTCCGGGCGGGGCGAACCACTCGGCACCCCGCTCGGTCACGAGCGCGTCGTCTTCGAGCGGAATCCGGACCTTGGCGTTGCCCCACTCGGGAACCGCGGTGTAGGCGAACAGTTCGATCGAGATGATGGTCCCCGGTCGCAGTTCGTAGCCCTGCCGCGTCGGGTTGAAGAACGCAAGCGACGGACCGATCCCGTGCCCCCAGTTGCCGACCGAGTGGGGGCCGAGGACGATGTCGGTGACGGCGGGATCGTCGGAGGGCGAGTTGAAGGGCACGATCCGGAAGCCGGCCTCCTCGATCGCCCGTTCGGTCCGCTCGAGCGCCTGCAGGGCGGTGGGCGCCGGCCGTATGGCCCGGATCATCACGGCGCGGGCATCCACACCTTGCTGGTAGGCGTGGCGCAGGCTCTCCGGCACCTCGGTCTCACCGTCCCGGAGGACGTACGCGACCCGCTTCATGTCGGTGTAGAAATCGAGGTAGCCGACGCCCCAATCGATCATCAGCAGATCCCCACGCTGGATGATGCGGTCGCTCGACACCGCCTCGACGCCCTCGGGACCGGTGATGTAGACCGACGGCATGTCGAACGACGAATCCAGCCCCCGCTCGAGCAACCGATCCCACATCCACCAGGCGACGTCCTCGAGCGCCGTGACGCCCGGGGTGATGACCTCGTTCGACAGGGCGCGCTCGGCGATCTCCCGCGACATCTCGGCAGCCTCGGCGAAGGCACCGATTTCGACCGTGGTCCGGATCGAGCGGAAGTCCGAGATCAGCTTCTCGGCCGAGACCAGCCGATCGGCCCACGGGCTTCCCAGCGTCTCCCGCAGCCGCAGGTACGCCGTATGCGAGAGGCCGTCGGCGTTGCCGATCGATTCGGCCATGTTGACGCCGATTCGCTGGGGATCGCGCTCCTGCACGAACTCGGCCAGAGCCTCCGCGCCCAGGAAATGATCGTAGACGCCGCACCCCTCGAGCATGGCGCCGCTCACGCCCAGCGCCGCTCGTTCGATCCGGTCGCCGCCGCGATCCGTGAAGACGTAGAACGCCCAATCACCGACGTAGCCACGGCCCAGCGCCTCCCAGAGCGGGTCGAGGCCCCCCTCACGCATGACCGTGATCCACATGTCGATGTCGTTGTCGCGCATCGCGACCGGCAGCACGTGATCGAACTTCTCGGCCCGGATGGTGCACATGCGCTCCCACCGGCT
>JAHHMJ010000044.1 GCA_018678395.1 Gemmatimonadota bacterium
TCCGTTCGCTCACGGCCCGGCCCATCGGCATGAACTGCCTGATCGAGGCGTCGTCGCGCGCCTACCGCGATCGAATGGAGCGTTGGGTCGACGTCGCCCTGGACGAGGGGGTGCGTTTCTTCGTCACCTCCTTGGGCAAGCCGGACTGGGTCGTGCGGCGCGCCCACGAACGCGGAGCCGTGGTCTATCACGACGTCACCGAGCGGAAGTGGGCACTCAAGGCACGGGACGGCGGCGTCGACGGGCTCATCGCCGTCAATCGCCGCGCCGGCGGACACCCCGGGCCGCTGGGACCCGAGGCGCTGCTGGACGACCTGCGGGATCTGGATCTGCCGGTGGTCTGTGCCGGCGGGGTCGCCGCGCCGGACGGGGTGAGCGACGTCCTCGCCATGGGGTACGCGGGTGTGCAGATGGGGACCCGCTTCATCGCCACCCCCGAGTGCGCAGCGTCGCAGGCGTACAAGGAGGCGATCGTCGCGGCCGACGAAGACGACGTCGTGTGGACCGAGAGGATCACCGGGGTCCCGGTGGCCGTACTCGACACGCCGTTCGTCCGAGCCGTGGGCACGCGTGCGGGTCCGCTGGCTCGGCGGCTGCTCCGCGGACGTCGGACGAAGCATTGGATGCGCACCTTCTACGCCCTGCGGTCGCTGCGTCGGCTCAAGCGGTCATCGATCGGACGCGGAAGGGACGACTACTGGCAGGCGGGCCGCTCCGTCGCGGGCATCGACTCCATCCGGCCTGCCGGAGACATCGTGGCCGACTGCGCCGCGCGACTCGAGAGGGCGCCGTGAGAGTCGGCGCCTGGACCCGTCGGGCCACTGCCGTGCTGCTGCTGTTCGGTGTGGGTGCGCTCACCGGTTGCCGCACCGCGGCCCCGAATTCGCCGGGGACCCCCGCCCCCCCGCCCGTCGACGGGGCGCTCTCGGGTGACCCGGTCGCGGGTGCGTGCCCCTCCGGGCGCACGCAGGCCGCCTTCGAGGCGATCAACCGCCTCCGGTCCGACCGGGGGCTGGGAGCCCTTCGCCCCAACACGCAGCTCGCCGCGGCGGCCGAAGGCCACGCCCGCGATCTCGCCGAGCACGGCATGCGGGGACATCGGGGATCGGACGGATCGATGCCGGTGGAGCGGGCTACGCGGGCCGGCTATCGCTGGACGCTGGTGGGAGAGAACGTGGCCGGGGGCTACTCGTCTCCGGCCTCGGTCATCGGCGGGTGGATGGCCTCGCCGCCTCACCGGGAAAACCTGCTGCAACCCGGCTTCCGCGAGGCCGGGATTGCCTGGGCGGACGCGGGAGCCCCCACCGGATTCGTCTGGGTGCTGGTCCTCGGAGACCGAGCGGGCGTGCCCGACGGACCCCTGGGCTGCGCGGGCTGAGCCGCGAGGCCTTCAGGGCTCCGCTACGCCCTCGGGCGGCCGGTAGGTCCAGGCCGAGGCGAGGCCGACGGCCCACAGCGCCGCCAGTAGAACCCGGGCCGCCGGGTAGTAGACCGGCGGCATGAGGAGCAGCCGGCCCATCGCGTCCAGGGCCGGGACCCCGACGAGTGCGAGAGCGGCGCCGGAGATCGCACCGACGAGCAGGGTTCGGAGGATGCGTCGTCTCATCGCCGCTTGGGGAACCAGGGAACGAAGGCGGGGGTGCGGCGCACGTAGTCGCGGTATTCGGGCCGCGTCTCGACCATGCGGTCCTCGAGAAGCGGGACCCCCGAGACCTTGAGCAGCAGACCCGTCATGATCAACGGGGCGAAGACGGTCCACCACCCTCCGTGCACCGCCGCCACCCCGAAGATCCCCCACCAGAAGACGGCGTCTCCGAAGTAGTTGGGGTGCCGACTGTATCGCCACAGGCCGGTGGACAGCACCCGGCCCGCGTTGGCGGGGTCGGCCTTGAAGCGGGCCAACTGGAGGTCCGCGACGGTCTCGATCAGGAGGCCCGCCACGGCGACCCCGCAGGCCGCCAGAGTCGGCAGGTCGAACGGCCCGCCGGCTCCGGCCACCACCGCGAGCGGCACGCCGATGACCCAGGCCAGGGCAGCCTGGAGCCAGAACACGGTCACCAGAGAACGGAGCGGCCACGCGGGCCCCCCGGCCGCTCTCATCGCAGCGTATCGGGGGTCTTCGCCCTTTCCGAGATTCCGCCGCGCCAGATGCAAGGCGAGTCGTGCGGCCCACAGGGTCACGAGCACCGCGACCGCCGTGGCCACCGCGGACGGGTCCGGGGTGAACGTCCAGTAGATCCACCCCTGTACGGCGAAGAGGGGCCCCCAGAAGAGGTCGATCAGCGATGCATCGCGCGTGATCAACGAGAGGATCCACACGGCGGTCGTGATGGCCAGTACGGCCAGCCCGGCGGCCGAGGCGGCGGCGAGAGTCATGAGCACCTCACAGACATTCGAGCACCTGCCAGCCGTCGGTGGTACGCGACAGCCTGCACACGAACCGATTGTAGGCCCGCCGGTCCTGGCGTGTCCACGCGACGACCCGGGCCAGCTCCGCCGTCTCCCAGCTGGGGTAGTCGAGCGCCAGTACCACCGCGGGCCCCCCTCCATCGAGCAGGCGCTCCGCGTCCTCACCGTCGCGGCCGCATTCGTCGACCGGACGGACCGGAGGCTGCAGGTCGGCGAGCAACGAGAGAAGGCGCGGCGGGGGCGACCACTCCGATCGGTTCTCGGGAGTGCGCTCGCGGAACACCCTCGAAGACCGGCGGTCCGTCGCCAGACACCACGCCTGCGGCTCGGGGTTCCACGAGGGCGGGTCGTAGAACACGTGGATGTACCGCACGACGGCCTCGTAGACGGCCTGCTCGGCAACGGGTGTGCCGCCGAGCGAGCCCCACCGCGAACTGGACGTGCACCCCGCCGCGACGAGCGCCAGCGCGCCGACGGCGAGGGGCCGCAGTCGGTACCCTCGCCATCGGGGCCTCGGCCGCGATCGGGGTCTCCGTGAGAATGCCAGTGGGCTCTGCTGCATGGGGCGCGACGCCGGGGTCGTGGTGCGGGAGACCCCATCCGACGGGATCTCGACCGCTCCCTACCCCGACGCTCCGCGGATGTGGCGCGCTCCGTCACCGCGGCGGACCGGGGACCCGGGTGGACCGCGCGCGATCCGGAATCGATCTTTCCGCTCCCTCCGCCCTCCGCCCGCCCCACCATGCGCAGATACGACTTCCCCGCCCCGCTTCTCCTGCTTGCAACCCACGCCTGTTCCGACGCGGTGCGCGAGGCCGGCTCCGGTGCGCAGGCCGTCGAGGGCCCGACCCTCGGCGTCATCGTGGTCGTCGACCAGCTGCGAGCCGACCTGCTCGATCGCTACGACGACCTGTTCACGGGCGGATTCCGCGTCCTTCTGGACGGTGGCGCGGTGTTCACCAACGCCACGCACGATCACGCCTCGACCTCGACCGCGCCCGGACACGCGACGCTGGCCACGGGCGTTCATCCCCGCACGCACGGCATCTCGGGCAACAGCTGGTTCGAGCGGGTCGGGGATCGGTGGCGCTCGATGTACGCCGTCGCGGATACCTCGGTCGAGATCCTCGCCGATCCCGGGCTGCCCGGTCGATCGCCCGCCAACCTGCGGGCCGACGGTATCGCGGACTGGCTGGCGACGGCCCGGCCGGACGCTCGGATCGTCGCCATCTCACGCAAGGATCGCGGGGCCATTCCACTCGCCGGCCGCGCGGGCCAGGACGTCTACTGGCTTGCGCTCGAGGACGGGGTCGGGGGGTTCACGACGAGCACGTACTACCACCAGGCGCTTCCGGCGTGGGTCCGCGGGGCGAACGCCGCGCTGGGGCCCGGGCTCTGGGGGGACACGGTCTGGTCTTTCGCAGCGGCGGACTCGCTCCGTTCGCGCGCCCGGCGCGACGACCACCCCGGCGAGGCCGACGGCGTCCACACCACCTTCCCCCATCGGGCGCACGTCGAAGTCGACATGACGGACCGCGGGGCCTGGGGAGACTGGCTGGAGAACGCACCGCCGCCCGACGCCGCGGTCACCACTCTGGCCCTGGAGGCGCTCCGGGCTCGCGAGCTCGGCGTCCGCGGCACGGTCGACATGCTGGCCCTGTCCTACTCGTCGACGGACGGTGTCGGACATCGGTTCGGCCCCCTCTCGCAGGAGCAGCTCGACAACCTGCTCGAGCTCGATCGTGAACTCGGGCGCCTGATGGAGGCGCTCGATGCCGAGGTCGGCGAAGGCTCTTGGGTCCTGGCCCTGTCGGCCGACCACGGCGTCGTCGACCTC
>JAHHMJ010000102.1 GCA_018678395.1 Gemmatimonadota bacterium
GCCTGAAGGGTGTCGCCGAGCAGGGCTACGGTGGCCGAGTCCAGTTCGAGCACGATCGAGTCACCCGTGGCCGGATCCCACTCGGCCTGCCCCAGAGCGAGCGCGGGTCCCGCGCCGGCCTCACCCCACGGCCGCAGGTCGCCGAGCGTGTCGACGGCGACCAGCCACGATGCCGTCTGCGGGTCGAATTCCTGGGGCAGCGCCCCCGCGCTCACGGTCACCGTACCGTCCGGGCGGTTCCCTCCGGTGGTGTCGAAACGCGCGACCAGTCGCCCTCCCACGAACGTGAAGGCCGAATCGGCCCGGGTCGTCCCGGTCGAGTCGCGGACCGACGCCGCGAAGGGGTATTCGGAGTACTTCACGAGCACGCGAGCATCCAGAACACCCTCGTAGTCCTGGGCCAGCACCGCCTCGAGCAGTTCGCTCGGCGTGCCGTACCCACCGTACGTGGTGACGGCCTCGGCGAACTCCTCGAACGACAGATCGAGCTGCACCGTCTGCGGCGTGAGGGGGATCAACGTCCCGTTCCCCGACGTCGGTGTCGTTTCTTCGCAGGCCAGCAGACCCCAGGACACGGAGACCAATCCCGCTACGAGCCAGGCACGCTTCAAACCGTCGTCTCCCCGTTGTCGGGCGCCGCCCCGCGGCGTTCCCTTGGGTCCAACACGAAACGGACGGGCAGGAGTTCGTTCAGCGACCATCGCCGAACGTCCTCGCCCGCCTCGGATACGATCTCCAGATTCGGCGCGAACTCGACCAGCGCCTGCCTGCATGCCCCGCACGGAGCGACCGCCTCGGCTCCCGACGTACTGAGCGCGATCCGTCGAAACGACCGGTGCCCCGCCGCCACCGCCGCCGACAACGCTCCGCGCTCGGCGCACAGCGTGACCGGAAACGAGGCGTTCTCGACGTTGCAGCCCTCGTACAACGAACCGTCGGCGGCCTCCAGGACGGCACCCACAGGGTAGTTCGAGTACGGAGCATAGGCCCGACCCCGGATCTCGCGTGCCCTGTCCAGGAGCTCGTCGTCGGTAGTCAATCCAGCTCCGTCCAGATGCGGGGAAGGCGGGTCGTGAGGCCGGTGAGCACTTCGTACGAGATGGTCCCCGCCTGGGCCGCCACCTCGTCGATCGTGATCTCGTCGACGCCGTCACGTCCCACCAGGGTCGCTACGTTCCCGGGCTGTACACCATCGATCCCCGAAATGTTTGCGACGGTGAGGTCCATGGAGATCCGGCCCACCAGCGGCACCTTCCGCCCCGCCAGCAGGGCGTGGCCGCGATTCCCCAGCGCCCGCGGCAACCCGTCGCCGTACCCGATGGCCAGAGTCGCCCAGCGCTCCTCTCGTTCGGCCCGGTGCGTAGCGCCGTAGCCCACCGTCGCGCCCGGCTCGACGTCGACCACGCGGACCACACGAGCGCGGACCGACGCCACCGGCCGCGGGGCCGGAAGATCGCGCCCGGCCCCGCCTCCGTAGACGAAGATCCCCGGGCGCGCGCCCCCGGCGTCGCCGCCGAGACGGAAGGCCGCGGCGGAGTTGGCCGTGTGCAATCGGACGTCGGGGGGCGGATCGAGCGCCTCGACCACGGCGCCGAAGGTGGCGAGCTGATCGTCGACTCCGGGTCCGCCGACCTCGTCGGCCGAGTGGAAGTGCGTATAGAGCCCCTCCCACCGCACCGCCTCGGCCCGAAGCAGCGCGCCGGCCCGCGAGCCCCAGACGTCGATGGCCTCGGCCGGGAATCCGGCTCGTCCCATGCCCGTGTCGACCTCGACGTGAACACGAGCGCGCCGCCCCCGTCGCTCGGCCGCACGGATCAGCGCTTCGAGCGCGTCGAGGTCGGAGACGGCCAGCGCCAGATCGAACTCGACGGCGGCCCGAAGCGTCTGCCGGGGCGTCGGCGAAAAGACGATGATCGGCCCGACGACGCCGCCGTCTCGAAGGGCGATCCCCTCGTCGACCGAGGCGACGCCCCAGGCCGCGGGCGCCAGCGGCTGCAGAGCCCGAACCACATCCAGCGCCCCGAGGCCGTACCCGTCGGCCTTGACCATCGGCACGACCCACGGGTCGGGTCCGACGGCTTCGACGACCTGTCGAAGGTTCGCGCGCAGCGCCGTGGCCGAGACGTCGATCCAGGCGCGGGAATCGGGAGGGGGTCGCATGGTGGTCGAAAGATGTGGAAGAGCCGGTCCGGAACAAGACGCGGCGCGTTGACATCCATCGGGAATCCCACGACTTCTGCGGGTATGACGACACCCCCTTCCGACCCGCCCGCCCCCGCTCCCGGGTCCGATCACGCCACAACGGCGCCGGGCCAACTGGACCGAGCCCTCGCCCTCGTCCGCTTTCTCCGCGCGAATTGTCCCTGGGATGCGCGGCAGACGCCCGAGTCCCTCGTGCCCCATCTGATCGAGGAAGCGCACGAGGTCGTCGACGCGATTCACGCGGGCGACGCGGGGGCGCTCGAGGGCGAGCTCGGGGACCTGCTGCTCAACCTCGCCTTCCAGATCGTCCTGGGTGAGGAGACGGGCCGTTTCGACGCCGACTCGGTCACCCGCGAGATCGAGGAGAAGATGGCCCGCCGCCACCCTCACCTCTACGGCCGCGGCGACAAGGAGGACTGGGAGCGCCTCAAGGCGAGGGAGCGCGGAGAGCCGCACGGGGTGCTGGACGGCCTGGCGTCGGGCCTCGACCCGCTCAGTCGCGCGCACCGCATGCAGGACCGGGTCGCAGGAGTCGGTTTCGACTGGGCCGACTACCGGGGCGCCTGGGACAAGGTCGCCGAGGAACTCGACGAAGTGCGCGACGCCCTCGAGAACGTGAACCCGGACCCGTCGGCGGCGTCCGCCGAGCCCGACGCGGCGGTCGAGGAGGAGCTGGGGGACCTGCTCTTCGCTGCGGTCAATCTGGTGCGCCTCGCGGGCTCGCACCCCGTCGGCGCTCTCGAACGTGCCAACCGCAAGTTCCGGCGGCGATTCGAGTCGCTCGAGGCACTCGCCGCGGCACGGGGCGTGACGCTGGGCGATGCCTCGCTCGAGGAGTTGGACACGCTGTGGGACGAGATCAAGGCGGGCGAAGTCCTGCAGCAGTGAGCCCGACCGGCGCCCCCCGTCGCCAGCCCCCTTCCCGACCCGGCGACGCTCAGTAGCCGGCGTCCAGGTCGACCCGGTTGCGCATCGCCTGGGGGCGACCCTCGAGGAAGCACCGGAGGTTGTGGAGCACGAGGTCGGCTTCCCGCCGCCAGAACCCTCGACTCACCGGCGACACGTGGGGCGTGATCAGCACGCCGTCCATGGTCCAGAGTGGGGAGGCCGGCCCGAGCGGCTCCTCGGCGAACACGTCCAGCGCGGCTCCGCGCAGGCGCCCGGAGCGCAGGGCCGCCACGAGCGCGGTCTCGTCGACGATCCGTCCCCGCGCGACGTTGACGAGGATCGCTCCACGCTTCATGCGAGCGAAGGCGTCGCCATCGACCATCCCGCGGGTCTCGGGTGTGTCCGGGGCGGTCACGACGAGCGCGTCGCTCTGTCGCAGCAGCCGGTCCCACCCGTCGTCCCCCCACAGCGCCTCGACGCCGGCGGGCGCCGAACCGGGCCGGCGCTTGAGGCCCAGCACGCGGGAGCCGAGCGCCACGAACCGCCGCGCCGCTTCCCTGCCGATGCCGCCCAGGCCGAGGATCCCGATAGTCATGTCGGACACCTCGCGGACCGGGGTGTCGGCGGCGTAGAACGGCGCCGTGTCCCACACTCCGCGCCGCTGCGCCCGCACCGCGAAGTCGAAGCCGCGGGCGAAATGCAGCACCATGCCGATGATCGCTTCGGCCATGGGTGCCGCGTGGATCCCCGCCGAGTTGGTGAAGTGCGGGGCCCGGGCGCGAAGCGTCGGGGTCAGCGAGCTCCCGATGCCGGCCGATCCCGTGTGCACCCACTCGATGCCCGGCCCCTCGACGAGGACCTCGGGCGCGATGCCGAAGCCCATGTAGATGCGGGCGTCCCGCACCGACTCGAGCACGGCCGGATGCGCGCGGGCGGTGCCGTCTCCCGTGCCCTCCGTGGGCGTGTCGAGCACGGCGAGGCTCCAGTCGTCGGGCAATGCCGACCGCAGTTCCCGCGCGAACCACTCCGGCCGCGCCCAGACCGGCCGCTGGTCGTTCATGTCGAGTACGACGTGCGCCATCAGTCGAGGATGGCCGCTTCGACGACCAGCCCGGGTCCGAACGCGAGCGCCACGCACGGTCGCGGGGCGGCCTCCCGCCGCATCCGTTCGAGGATGAACAGGACGGTCGGGGACGACATGTTCCCGTAGTCCCGCAGCGTCTCCCGCGACACCCGCAGCGCCCCGTCGGGGAGCTCCATCGCATCTTCGACGGCTTCGAGGATGCGTGGTCCCCCCGGGTGTACGGCCCAACTGCCCACCTGGTCGGGCCGCAGTCCTCGCTCGGCGAGCCACGGCACGAGCCAGCCCGCCAGGTGCGACCGGATCCGCTCCGGCACCTGCGAGGAGAGCGTCATGCGGAAGCCGTGGTCCCCGATGCGCCAGGTCATCGCCTCCTGAGAGTCGGGCATGAGGAGGGTCCCCTGGTCCCGCACCGCCCATCCGTCCGTCCCGGACCAGCCGACGAGCGCCGCCGCACCGTCGGCGAAGAGGGTGTTGGCGACCAGCATCTCCGGATCCCATCCGTACGCGAAGTGCAGACTGCAGAGTTCGACGGCGCAGAGAAGCACCCGCGCGTCGGGGTCCTCGGCATAGGCCAGGGCGGCCCGCAGCCCGTTCAGCGCCCCGTGGCAGCCCATGAAGCCGACGTGGGTCCGCTCCACCCCGCGGGACAGTCCGAGCTGCTCGATGAGGCGCGCGTCCACACCCGGCGAGAAGAAGCCCGTGCACGAAACGGTCACCAGATGGGTGACCGAGCCGGGCTCGATCCCGGCCTCGTCCAGCGCCCCTCGCGAGGCCTCGAGGGCGAGCGCCGGCGCTTCCTGTTCGTACCACACCATCCGCTGGGCCGTGGTGGGGCCGAGGTCGTCCGGGCCCGTCGCCACCGGATAGTAGGGAATCCGTTCGAGCAGCGGCCCCGAGCCGCCCCGAACCGCGACCGAGTGCCGACGGCGGACGCCCGACTTGCGGTAGAGCACACGCAGCATGCGAGCCTGTCGCTCGTCGGCACCGCAGAAGAGCGGACTGAGAGCGGCGGCTTCGTCCTGCGGAGCCACCCGCGGCGGGACCGCGGTGCCGATTCCCGCGATGTGCATCGTCATGACCCGGACTCCCCCAGAGGTGGTCGCGCGGTGTGGCGCAGAAACGGTCGAGCGAGGCCCGGGCGAGCTCCGAGCACGCCCAGCGCCCCCCGCGCGAGAAAGGGATTGCGGCTGAGCCAGGCGACGGCACCCGAGAGACGCTGTCGCCGGGCGACGTGGAGACGATAGCGCGATTCCCAGCGCTCCACCGCCGTGTCGTGCCACGCCCGGATCGCCTCCTCGGCCAGCGGGACGAGCGCGTAAGCGCCCATGAGCGCCCAGCTCATTCCCTCCCCGGTGAAGGGCTCCACGTAGCCCGCGGCATCCCCGATCGCGAAGAGCCGCCGCTCCGCGCGCCGCCGCCGCGCCCGGGTCAGCGGTGGCGTCCCCTTCCAACCGTCGGTCGGGGCGCCCGTGGGCAGAGGTGCTCCCACCGACTGGAGCAGGG
>JAHHMJ010000358.1 GCA_018678395.1 Gemmatimonadota bacterium
GGTGGGACGGTTCCCGAACGTCTCCGCGGTGGACCTGTCGAGGATTCAGGAGGCCGTGGAGTCCATCCTGGCGCGAGCGCGCCAGGCCGCTTCGTTCCTCGCCGGGTTCGCGGCGGTGGCGGGCCTCCTGGTCCTGGCCGGCGCCCTCGCCGCCTCCCGGCATCAACGCCTGCGGGAGGGAGCGCTGCTGAAGACCCTCGGCGCGCGCCGACGCCAGCTGTTGACCGTTCTGTTCTCCGAATACGTCGCCCTCGGCATGCTGGCCGCGGTCTCGGGTCTGGGCCTGTCGATCATGGCGGCGTGGGCCCTGGTCGGGGGGGTCTTCGAGTTGCCGTTCGTGCCGTCGTTCCTGCGGCTGTCTCTCATCGCCGCGGCCATGGTCGCGCTCACCCTGGTCACGGGGCTGCTGGGAAGCCGGGGATTGCTGCGGCGCCCGCCGCTCCCGGTCCTGCGGGAACTGGTGGACTGAGTCGTTCCGGCAGCAACCGGGATCAGGGCGTCGGCAACACCTCCGGATCGACGGAGACGATCACGGGGTTGCCGCAGGCGTCGCACGAGATGCGGTGGGGATCGCGGAGCGGGACCGAACGGCCTCCGTCCAGCGCCGCGCCGCACCGCGGGCACACGGCCTCCATCCCGACCAGCGTGAACCGCTCACGCCATTTCCGGAGCGCCAGGACCGTGCCCCCGGCACCGGCGGCGACGGCCCAGGGCGCGTGGGGCGGAAGCACGCCCAGCACCGGGGCCGCGACCGCCCCGGCGATCAGGTAACGGAGCGTTCGGCCGAGTCGCCATCCGGTCGTGCGCGGGATCAGCTCCAGAGTCACGGCGACGGGCTCGTGCCCGAACACGCGGGCGGTGGCGGGAACCGCGGTCGGAGAAGGATCAGCGGGCACGGTAGAAGCCGGCGGTCTGGAGGGATATCGCATCAAAGCCACAGGTGACGTATCTTGCCGCCCGAGGTCCCGTGAGCCAATGCCCTCGGGCAGCTCCCACCGTCGTCGTCCCACTGCCACCGAGCCGTGTCCCCGGGCGAGTCCACACCCAAGCGACCGAGCGATCCCTTCCCACCGGCGATCGCGGAGTTCCTGATGGAGTTCTCGATCGGACTCCATCGGTACGTGATCTACCCCGAGGGGCACCCGTCGCTCACGCCGGCCGCCGCCACCGTGCTCGACCGCCTGACGCACCTCCTCGAGGGCCGCGAAGATCTGAGATTGGGCGTGCTGCGCTTCTCGTTCGTGCTCGAAGGCGCGGAGTCGTCGCCCTCACAACGCACACTCGCGGAGCTGGCCGGACGCCTCCACGATCACGAGGTCGCCGCGATGACCTTCGGGCCGGGAATTCAGAGCCGGGAGCTGCGGGAGCTCTTCGAGGCCCTCTCCGTCGAGGTCTCTCGGGACGGCGTCGCCCTGGGACGCATGATCCGGACATCGCCGCCGGACTGGCCCCACGTCTCGATCGAAGCGCTGGACTACTCCGGCCTCGGGCTCGACGACGGCGGCGACGCCGAGGCGCGGGCCGTCGACCTCTGGCTCGCGCTCGTGCGGACGTCACTGGGGGGACGAGGGGAGGCCCAGGGTCCGGACGTGGGTCGGGCCATGGCCGAATCGGTCGAGCAGGGAAGCCGAGACCCCCTGCAGGCCCCCCTGGTCGCCGGCTACCTCGCACCGCTCCTCGATGCCCTGGCCGACGTTCCCGACGGCCGCCTCGACGACGTACGTGAAGGGCTCTCCTCCTTCGTGCGCTCCCTCGACCCTTCGGCAAGGACACGCCTCCTCGCCGCGGGCGGCGACGCCGCCTGGCAACGCGAGCTGCTCGTCTCGGCGAGTGGTGCGCTGCATGCGGAGCCGCTCCTGGATCTCCTCGACGGTGCCGTGGAGGCCTCCGGGCAGACGATCTCGAACTCGATGACGCGGCTGTTCACGAAGCTCGCGGCCAACCGCGACGTCGACGACCCGGCCGGACGCCGGCGGGCTGACGCCGCGCTGCGCGACCAGGTGCGGTCACTCATGCGGGACTGGAGCCTCGAGGACCCCAACCCACAGGCGTACACGGTGCTGCTCGAGAGTCTCGCACGCCGCGGCGGGGTGCCGGCGCTCGACCCCCAGGATCAGGTCGACGTGGCCGAGCGGCTGGTCACCATCTCTCTCGAGACGGCCCAGTGGACCGCGCGCTCCCGGATCGCACTCGATGCCCTGCTCGAGGCGGGCATGCTGATGCGCGTCTTCGAGCTGGTCGACGCGGTGCCCGCGGGCGCCGGGCACGCGGCCTTCATGAAGGACGTCGTGCGTCCCGAGGCGGTGCGCCGGATCGTGCACCACGACCGGCCGGATGCGGACGGTCTGCGCCGCATCGCCGAGGCCGCCGGGCCGGACATCATCCCGCCGCTGCTGGACGGTCTCCTCCAGGCGGAAGATCGCGATACCCGTCGTCTGCTCTTCGACGTCCTCTCGACCTTCGGTGTGGCGTTGATTCCCGAGGTGTCGCGACGTCTCCCGAGCACGCAGTGGTACCAGACCCGGAACCTCCTGAATCTTCTGGCCCAGGTTCCCGGAACCGCCGAGTTCGATCCGATGGAGTACCTGCTCCACGTGGATCCGCGGGTGCGTCGCGCAGCGCTGCCGGTCGCCGCCGAAACGCCGGGCTATTCGGACGCGGCCCTTGCGGTGGCGCTTCGGGACCGGGACGAGCGTGTCGTTCTCGATGCCATCTACCGCTTTCGGGAGCGTTCCACACCTCCGGTCCTCGACGCGATCCTGACGCGGGTCGTGCTCGCCGACCGATCGCCCGAGCTCCGGATCCTCGCGATTCGGGCGGCACGCGAGCATCAATCACCCGTGGTACGGGACTGCCTTCTCGAGGTGGTCGTGCGCGCGCTCCGCGGAGAGGGTGCGGACAACCCGCTCTCCGGTCGGGTCGCCGCCGCCGCTCTGGACGCACTGCGCGCAGGCTGGCCGGGGGCCGACGACGTTCTGGAGCTCCAGCAAGAGGCCCAGGAGTCGCGCTTCGCTTCGCTCCGCCGGGCAGTCGATACGGTATGAAGGACGCGATCGACGTCCTGACTGCGCTGGCGCGGACGGTCTCGGCGTTCGCCGCGTACGCCCACGGCCACCCTTCGCGGGAGCGGGCCCTCGACGCGCTCTCCGAGGCCCTCGCCCGCCTGCAGGAATCCGTTCCCCGGCCCCGCTTCACCTTCCTCGACGACGAGATCGTCTTCGAGGCTCGACCGCTGCGCGGAATGGGGGAATGGCCGTGGGCCGAGCGCTTCTCGCGGGTCGGCGTCCAGCGGGTCGAGTTCACGGGACCGATCGAGCGGGACGATCTCCTGCATTTCGTGGACGACCTGAGCGGTCGTCTGCGCCGCGGTTCAGCGCTCGCGAGCGAGGCCCGCGTGACCCGACCGACCCGCATCCGCTACGGGCTGGTGCACGTCGACGAGGGGGACGGCGACCACGAGCCCTCGCCCAGGGCCGAGAGCGTCTTGGGAGAGACCGTGGACCTCGAGACCGAGGGCGCAGTGGTGCGGTGGCTGGAGGGTGAGCTG
>JAHHMJ010000648.1 GCA_018678395.1 Gemmatimonadota bacterium
GTGCACGGGTCTTCGTCGAGGTGGGGCCCAAGCGTGCGTTGACCGGCTTCGTTCAGGACGTCCTGGGCGATCGGGACGAGGCCCGCTGGCTCTTCACCAACCACCCCAAGATGGGGGATCGCGGTTCGTTCAATCGCTGTCTCTGGGGACTCTACGCAGCGGGGCACGGCCTCGCCCGTGATGCGGTCGAGAACGCATCCGGTGGCCTGCCTCCCTACGACGCGCTGGGGCGCATCTTCGCCGACGCGATCGAGCGCGGTATGGCCCTGCTTTCGGGGCCGGCGTCGCCGACCTCCGCGCCGGACACCGCTCAGCAGGCGCCTGATCCTGCGCCGGCCCGCCCGCCCGCCACCGTGGTGGTGACGGGTGCGGCGTTGGGCCTGCCGGGGGCCCCGCGCCTGTTCGACGACGCGAACGTGGCGCGCATCCTCCACGGGAGTACGCTACTCGAAGCGATCCCCGGCGACATTCGCGACGCCATGGCAGGGATGGGCATCAACCGTCTCGTGAAGGGAGCCGATGGTACCGCGTCGTTCCGCTCCATCGACGACCCCGCGGACGTGATCAAGCTCGCCGGCCGGGCGGGTGCCTTCGACCTCGCCGAGGAGTTCGGGATTCGCCCCGAGCGGGTCCAGGCCCTGAACCGGACCACCCAGTTGGCGATGGCTGCCGGTCTCGACGCGCTCCGTGATGCGGGCCTGCCCCTGGTCCAACGCTACCGGACTACCAGCAAGGGAACGCAGCTTCCGGATGGGTGGAGGCTGCCCGACGCCCTCCGGGACGACACCGGGATCATCTTCGCGTCGGCGTTCCCGGGGCTGGACGTGGCGTTGAAGGACGCGCGCCGAAAGGCGCTCCAGGACGCCCGTACCGAGCACCTCGAGTCCCTCCGCGAGCTGCGGAGTGAGGCGATGGGCGCGGGTGACGAGGCACGTGTGGCCGACCTGTCCGAGCGCATCGCCCGCCTCACCGAGCGGATGGAGGCCGAGCGGTTCGAGTTCGATCGACGCTACCTGTTCCAGCTGTTGAGCATGGGGCACTCCCAGTTCGCCGAGGAGATCGGCGCCCGGGGGCCCAACACTCAGATCAACTCCGCGTGCGCGAGCACGACTCAGGCGCTCGGGTTGGCGCAGGACTGGATTCGAGCCGGCCGGTGCCGGCGGGTCGTCATCATTGCCGCTGACGACGTCACCGAGGATGGTGTCCTCGAGTGGATCGGGTCGGGATTCCTGGCCACGGGGGCAGCCGCCACGGACGAAGCGGTCGAGGACGCCGCTCTGCCCTTCGACCGGCGACGCCACGGCATGCTCATCGGCATGGGCGCCGCTGCGCTCGTGGTCGAGCACGAAGAGGCGGCAGCCGAGCGCGGCCTGCGCCCGATCTGTCGCGTGCTGGCCACCGCGACGGCCAACAGCGCCTTCCATGGCACACGCCTGGACGTGGACCACATCGCCGGCGTCATGGACGATCTGGTCACCGCAGCGGAGCGCCGCGGGGGCATCGACCGGGCCGCCCTCGCGCCGCAGCTGGTCTTCATGTCCCACGAGACGTACACGCCGGCCCGGGGCGGCAGCGCTGCGGCCGAGGTGCACGCGCTGCGCCGGGTCTTCGGCGACGCCGCCGACACCGTGGTCATCGCCAACACCAAGGGCTTCACGGGCCACCCGATGGGGGTGGGCGTCGAAGACGTCGTGGTGGTGAAGGCTCTCGAGACCGGGGTCGTCCCGCCCGTGCCGAACTTCCGTGAGGTCGACCCGGAGCTCGGGCTCCTGAACCTCTCGAAGGGGGGCGAGTACCCGGTGCGGTATGCTCTGCGCCTGGGGGCGGGTTTCGGGTCGCAGGTGAGCATGTCGCTTCTGGCGTGGATCCCCGGGACGTCCGAGGCGCGTCCCGCGCCCGACGCATTGGGCTTCGACACCCGCCTCGACGATCGCCGGCGCTTCGAGGGGTGGCTCGCCGAGGTCAGTGGAGATCCCGACCCGGAACTCGAGGTGCAGCAGCACCGCCTGCGGGTCGTGGACCGCCGTATGGCTGCGGCCGTGGCGGCCAGTGCGGCGCCCGCCGAGTCCGCGCCGGCCGGGTCCCCGGTCGACGCGCCGACCGAAGCGGCGCTC
>JAHHMJ010000060.1 GCA_018678395.1 Gemmatimonadota bacterium
CCCGGTCTGTGATCCGGCGAGTCACGATCCACCAGACGCGCCCTCTGCACCGACCACCGTCGAGGCTGGAACTTAAGTACTTATGGGGTTATCCAGTTCGCTCCAGTAGCCACAAGATGTAGTGTTCCGCGCCATGGCGGCTTACCCGCGGACGCTGGCGGAGTTCGAGCAGTGGTTTGGCGATGACGAGTCCTGCCTCGAGTTCCTGGCAGGCCTGCGATGGTCTGGCGGGTTTGTGTGTCCCGGCTGCGCGGGCCGCGAGGCGTGGACCACCAAGCGCGCTCAGCGCATGTGTCAGAGCTGCGGGCGTCAGGTCTCGGTCACCGCCGGCACGCTCTTCCACGGGGCGCGCGTGCCACTCACGACGTGGTTCCGCGCCGCTTGGTGGATGGTCGGCCAGAAGCAGGGAGCGAGCGCCCAGGGACTCCAGCGAGTTCTCGGACTCGCCAGTTCTCAGACCGCGTGGCACATGCTCCATCGGCTGCGCCGCGCGATGGTGCGAGTCGAGCGCGCACGGCTCGGTGGCATCGTGGAGGTCGACGAGACGTTCGTCGGCGGCTACCACAAGGGCAAGCGCGGGCGTGACCTCTCGCGCAAGGCGCTGGTCGCGATCGCCGCAGAGTGCCGCGGCGACGCCATCGGCCGCATTCGCCTGCAGCGTGCCATGGACTCCAGTGAGGCGTCCCTGATCGGGTTCGTTCGCGCGTCGGTCGAGGCGGGCAGCACGGTCACCACCGACGGCCTCGCCACATACCGGTCGCTGAAGAAGCACGGATACATCCACGACCGCCGCATCCAACTCGGAGCATCTTGCGGTGCCGACGAGATCCTGCCGCGCGTGCATCGCGTTGCGTCGCTGCTCAAGCGCTGGTTGCTCGGCACCCACCAAGGCAGCGTCCACCGCGATCACCTCGATGCCTACCTGGACGAGTTCTGCTTCCGGTTCAATCGGCGTACCTCGCGTTCGCGAGGCTTGCTCTTCCTGCGCCTGATGGAGAACGCGGTCCATGTCGAGCCGCTCACCTACGAGCAACTCGTCACGCGTACCACGGGCCGAGGCCCCAAGCCGAAATCCGCTCCTGGGCCCGATCACAAGATGTAGTGGCTACTGGAGCGAACTGGATAACCCCATTAACGACTTAGACCCGGTCCGAGATGTCGGCGAGCGCGGTGGCGACGTCGGCTTCGAGCGCAGCCGCCAGCGTCTTGCGGTCCGCGCCGTGCCGCTCCGGCAGGACGCGGAGCGTGGCCTCGATGCGCCCGAGGCGCGCCATGCGCCACGCGTGGGACGGGAAGGGCGAGGAGTCGTGCCAGGCGATCACCTGGCGCGTGTCCGCCTCCGGCGCCTGCGGCAGCCGGTAGTGCAGCGCGACCGGTACGCACGGGACGCCCGTCCGCGCTGCCGCCTCCAGCAGCGACGGCTTGAACGGGCGGACGTGGTCGCCCGGGCCCGCGCGCCCCTCCAGGAACACGACGATCCGCGCACCCAGGCCGAGCACGCGCTCGACCTCGCCGGCGGCCCGGTGCGTGTCGCGGCGTCGCTCGCGCTCCAGGAAGATCGTGTTGCCGAGCCGCGCGAGGGGGCCGAGGACGGGCCAGTCCCGCACGTCGGCGCGCGAGACGAAGAACCCCTCGCAGAGCGAGCCCAGGACGATGATGTCCAGGTACGAGACGTGGTTCGGGGCCAGGAACGCGGGCCGCGGCGGCCGATCGCCCTCGACCCGCACCCTCACGCCCAGGCAGAGGCACAGCAGGCGCGCCCAGCGATGCATGATCCAGCCCGTCGCGTGCAGCCCGAGGCGTGCGTGCAGCCGCCCGGCCAGCACGGCGCAGAGCGCGAACGGCGACAGCAGCGCCGACACGAGCAGCGCCAGCGGCAGGCGGATCAGGGCACGCAGCATCGTGGGCGGCGCGCTACTCCCCCGCGCGAGCGGGGTTCAGGGGTAGACTGAACGACGTTCCGATCGACATCGGGCGCCAGTGAACACGGGAAGTCGTGTCCGGTCGACGGGAGAAGCGGCGAGTCCTCATCGCAGCCTCGCCTCGGCCTCGCAACGCGGGGTCTCCCCCGGCCGACGAATCTCCCGCAGTTCTCGTAACGCGCGCCCGTGCGGCTCGGAGAGGCATCCGGACACGAAAGCGACGGACGAGGAACGAGTGACCGCCGCCGAAGACTGCACCCTCTACGAACGCTGGCTCGAGGACCGCGATGGCGACGCCTTCGCGGAGCTCGCGCGGCGTCACACGGGAGTGGTGTACGACCTGGCGGTCCGGTACTCGGGAGACGCCGTCCTTGCCGAGGACCTGGTGCAGGAGGCGCTCCTGGACCTCGCCCTCGCCGGCAGCCGCAAACCCATCGAAGTCGGGATCGTCGCCTGGATGGCGCGCTTCGCCATGTGCAGGGCCCGGAACGTCCGGGCCTCGGAGAGCGCTCGGCGGAAACGACAGCAGAAGGGGGGTGCGCGGCGGCGGGAGGATCAGATGCCCGACGACCGCCTGGAACGAGAGGACGAGCTGCAACGCGCACTCGAGCGGGCCGAGCCCGCCGAGCGCGTCGTGCTCGCCATGCGCTACCTCCACGGGTGGGGATACGGTCGCATCGCGTCCGCCATGTCCATCAGCGAAGGGGCCGCCCGCGTGCGCGTGCAC
>JAHHMJ010000365.1 GCA_018678395.1 Gemmatimonadota bacterium
CTGCACCGTCGGTCCCTGCCACTTCCGGCCGATCGCGTCGATCAGCTTGAAGTCCAGCTTGGGCCCGTAGAAGGCGCCGCCGCCCTCGTCGATCTCGAACTCCACGCCCCGGCCGTTCAGCGTGTCGGCCAGGATCTTCTCGGCTTCGGCCCACTCCTCGTCGGTGCCGAGCGCCTTCTCCGGCTTGGTCGCGAGCTCGATCGTATACGGGTAGCCGAACGTCAGGAGCATCTCGTCGACCAGGTCGAGCAGCCGCTCGATCTCGCCGGCCACCTGATCGCCCGTGCAGAAGACGTGCGCGTCGTCCTGCGTGAAACCGCGCACGCGCAGCATTCCGTGCAGGACGCCCGACCGCTCGTAGCGGTACACGGTTCCGAACTCGGCCATCCGGATCGGCAGGTCGCGATAGGAATGCTGGCCCGCCTGGTAGATGGCGATGTGCCCCGGGCAATTCATGGGCTTGAGCCGGTAGCGCGCCCCCTCGACCTCCATCGCACCGAACATGTTCTCGGCGAAGTTCTCGAGGTGGCCGGAGATCTCGAAGAGCCGCTCGCTGACCACGTGCGGCGTGTACACCAGATCGTAGCCGTGCCGCAGAATCAACTCGCGCTCGTAGTTCTCGATCTCCATCCGGACGAGGGCGCCCCTGGGCTGCCAGAGGACCAGCCCGGATCCCACCCGCGCATCCGTGGTGAAGAGCCCGAGTTCCTTGCCGAGAGCGCGGTGGTCGCGCTTCTTCGCCTCTTCCAGACGCACCAGATGCTCCTTCAGGTGCGGCTTCTTGAAGAAGGCCGTGCCGTAGATGCGCTGGAGCATCTGGCGACGTTCGTCTCCCCGCCAATAGGCGCCCGCGGCGCTCAGCAGCTTGTAATGCGCCAGCCGCCCCGTGCTGGGGACGTGCGGTCCGCGGCACAGGTCCAGAAACGGCCCGTTGCGGTAGACCGTGATCACCTCGTCGGCGTCGAACTCCTCGAGCCGCTCCAGCTTCAGCGGGTCGTCCGAAAAGAGTTCGCGGGCCTCCTCGTGCGTGACCCGCCGGCGCTCGAACGGCTGGTCCGCGTCGATGACGCGGGCCATCTCGGACTCGAAGCGCTCGAGATCTTCGGGGGTGAACGGCTCGTCGACGTCGAAGTCGTAGTAGAACCCCTCGTCGATCGCGGGACCGAAACCGATCCCGGCGCCGGGACGGATCGCCCGGACCGCTGTCGCCAGCACGTGGGCGGCCGAGTGTCGAAGCACGTCCAGGGCCTCCGGATCCCGATCGGTCAGGATGCGGAGCTGGACCTCGCCCGCGAGCGGGCGCATGAGATCGACGATCTCGCCGTCCGCGACGGCGGCGACGGCGGCTTTGGCGAGCCCCGGTCCGATTCCCGCCGCGACGTCGCCGGCGGTCGAACCGGCGTCGAGTTCGCGTACGGATCCATCGGGGAGTACGGCACGGAGAGGCTGATCGCCGGAGACTTCGGAACCCATGGGACACCTTCGGTTCGGGGATGCCGCCCCACCTACCTGTGGGCCGGCCCGAGGCGTACAAACTAGAGTGGGCACCGACCCGCTCCAAGGCCGGGTCTTTCGCGGCGCGGCAAGCCGTGTATCTTCTCGTTGAGACTCATTCTCATCTCACATCGATCCCAAGCCCATGCGCGACGGCCGACCGGAAGGGGCTTCGACCCCCGCGAACCATGTCCCCGAGCGGGATATGCGCCTCGCCGACGTACCGCTCAGCGAGACCGTCGAGCTCGTGCGGATCGATCTGCCCGACCACCAGGTCGAGCCTCTCCTGGAGCGCGGCATGCTGCCCGGTTGCTCCGTCTGCCCCGTGCGGCGCTCGCCGTCCGGAGACCCCATCGTCCGCATCGACGGCGTTCTGCTGGCGTTGCGGCGTGAGATGGCCGGATGCATCTGCGTCCGCCGTCTGCTGCCCGCCCCCGCGGTCTGACGCGGGCCGCATCCGACTCACCGCTCCGTGACCACCGGCAGTCTCGGCTCCCCGTCCATACACGACGGGGCCATCGCCACGCCCCTGCGGGCTCCCCTGGTCGCGCTCGTCGGGCCTCCCAACTCCGGGAAGTCGACGCTCTTCAATCGCCTGACCGGACTGCGGCAGAAGGTCGCCAACTACCCGGGCGTGACGGTGGAGAAGCACGTCGGTCGGGTGCGGCTGTCCGAGGGGGCGGTGGTCGATCTCATCGACCTGCCGGGGGTGAGTGGTTTCTCCGCGCGGACCCTGGACGAACGCGTGACCCGCGACGTGCTCGAGGGCCGGGGGGACGGTCTTCCGGCGCCCGACGCGATCGTGATGATCGTGGACGTCACCCGGCTCGAATCTCAGCTCATGCTTTGCGAGCCCATCCTCGAGGTGGGTGTACCCACGATGCTCGTCCTCAACATGGCCGACGAGCTCGAACGGCGTGGTGGCAGCGTGGACGAGGCGGCGCTCGGTGACGAACTGGGCGTCGAAGCAGTCCGTGCATCGGCGCGCCGTGGTGAGGGCCTGGATGCGGTCTACGGCTTTCTCGAGCACGTGCACGAGCGGGGTCCTCTTCCGGAGCGTCCCTGCCCCGCCGTCTCGAATACGCCGGCGCGCGGGGTCGCATTGCCCACCGTGGACGAGTTCGCGCGACGCCGGCGCTACATCGACGGCGTGGTCACGCACGCGGGCTATCGTCGCGCCGGACCGTCGCGGCTGACCGAGCGTCTCGACTCGGTGCTCCTGCATCGGATCCTCGGACCGCTGGCCTTCCTCGCGGTCGTCCTGCTGGTCTTCCAGGCGATCTTCACCTGGGCCACGCCGGCGATGGACGGTGTGGAGTGGCTGGTGGCGGCCTCGGGCGGCTGGGTCGCCGATCGCATGCCGGACGGCTGGGTCGAACGCCTGCTGATCGACGGCGTCTGGGCCGGGGTCGGATCGGTCATCGTCTTCCTGCCGCAGATCCTGATCCTGTTTCTCTTCCTGGGACTGCTCGAGGACTCGGGGTACATGGCGCGCGCAGCGGTGATCGCGGACCGACTCATGTACCGGGTGGGTCTCCAGGGCCGGGCCTTCCTGCCGCTGCTGTCGGCCTACGCCTGCGCCGTGCCCGCGATTCTGGCGGCGCGCACGGTCGAGGACGAACGCGACCGATTGGCCACGATCTTCGTGGCCCCCTTCATGACGTGTTCGGCACGTCTGCCGGTCTACGCGCTGTTGATAGCGGCCTTCATTCCGGAGCGGCCGTTGCTCGGGCCCTTCCTGGGAACGCGGGCGGCGACGCTGCTCGGGCTCTACCTGCTGGGCGCGCTCGCGGCCGTCTTCACTGCGTTCCTGCTCAAGCGGACGCTGCTGCGCGGCGAAGCCAGCACCTTCCTCATGGAGTTGCCGTCGTACCGGATCCCCTCGTTCCGCTCGATCGTACTGCGACTGCTGGAGCGGACCCGGATCTTCCTGCGGCGTGCCGGGCGCATCATCCTCGTCGTCACGGTGGTGCTCTGGGGACTCACCCAGGTGCCCATGCAGAACGGCGCTCCGCCCGAGATCGACCAGAGTCTGCTCGGGCAGGCCGGCCGGGTCGTGGAGCCCGCGATCGCGCCCCTCGGCTTCGACTGGCAGGTCGGCATCGGCATCGTCGCATCGCTGGCGGCGCGCGAGGTGATCGTGGGCGTTCTGGGGACCCTGAACGGGGTCGATGATGCAGGCGAGGACTCGCTGGAGCTGCAGCGGGCGCTTCAGGAACAGCTCTCCTTCGGTGCCGCCATCGGACTGCTGGTGTTCTTCGCTTTCGCCCTGCAGTGCCTTTCGACCGTGGCCGTGATGCGGCGCGAGACGGCCGGATGGAAGTGGCCGGCGCTCCAGTTTTCGTACATGCTGGCGCTCGCTGGAT
>JAHHMJ010000393.1 GCA_018678395.1 Gemmatimonadota bacterium
CTCCAGCGACGCTTCGAGCAGCAGCTTCTCGGTGAACGGATCGCCCACCTGCACCCGGGGCCGACTCGACTCGTCCGCGTCCTCGCTGAGCTCTTCCGAGGCGAAGGTGGCGCCGTGGATCCCATCCCGTCCCGTGCGCGCCCCGACCGCCATCAGCGGGTTGCCGACACCCTCGGCGACTCCCGTGATCAGCTCCTCGTGCTTCATCAGCCCGAGGCACATGGCGTTCACGATCGGATTGCCGTCGTAGGCGGCGTCGAATTGAACTTCGCCGCCGATGTTCGGGATCCCGACGCAGTTGCCGTAATCGCCGATGCCCTTCACGACGCCCCCGAAGAGGTAGCGGACCCGAGGCGAGTCGAGGTCTCCGAAGCGCAGCGAGTCGAGTACCGCGATCGGCCGGGCGCCCATCGTGAAGATGTCCCGCAGGATGCCGCCCACACCCGTTGCCGCGCCCTGGTAGGGCTCGACGGCGCTGGGGTGATTGTGCGACTCGATCTTGAAGGCGAGGGCATACCCGTCGCCGACGTCGATGACGCCGGCGTTCTCACCCGGGCCCTTGATGACCCAGGGCGCCTGCGTCGGCAGCGTCTTGAGCAGCCGCTTCGAGTTCTTGTACCCGCAGTGCTCGGACCACATCGCGCTGAAGACGCCGAGCTCGGTCCAGGTGGGGGTCCGCCCCATGATGGCCTGGACCTTCTCGTACTCGTCGGGCGAGAGGCCGTGGTCGGCGACCACCTCGGCGGTGATCTCGGGATCACCGGGCCGCGGCTCGACGACGGCGGGCGTCGTGGTGTTCATCCCGTCCGGGGCGCTCACGATGCGCTCCCGGCGAGGGCTCCCACCAGGGAGGTGAAGAAGGGGACGCCGTCGGTCGAGCCGAGGACGTCCTCCATCGCGCGTTCGGGGTGGGGCATCATACCCATGACGTTGCCGGCCTCGTTGACGATCCCGGCGATGTTGTTGAGGGAGCCGTTGGGGTTGCCCGCTTCGGTGGCCTCACCCTCGGCATCGACGTAGCGGAAGAGCACCTGCCCCGCGTCCTCGAGCCGCGTCAGCGTATCGGCGTCCGCGCGGTAGTTGCCCTCGGCGTGAGCCATCGGGATCCACAGGACCTGCCCTTCGTCGTAGTCCCGCGTGAACATCGTGTCGGTGCGCTCGACGCGCATGCGCACGCTTTCGCTCTGGAACTTCAGCGACGCGTTGCGGATGAGCGCGCCGGGGAGCAGGCCGGCTTCGCACAGGATCTGGAACCCGTTGCAGATGCCCACCACCGGTCCCCCCGCCTGCGCGAAGGCGACCACGTCGTCCATGATCGGACTGAAGCGAGCGATCGCGCCCGCCCGCAGGTAGTCCCCGTAGCTGAACCCCCCGGAGAGCAGGACCACGTCGACCCCGTCGAGGCCGTGCGTGCGGTGCCAGAGGAATTCTGCGTCGGCGCCGACCTGCTGCACCGCCTTGTAGAGATCGTAGTCGCAGTTCGATCCGGGGAAGGTGACGACCGCTGCCTTCATGCCTCCTCCACCTGATAGACCTCGAAGTCCTCGGTGACGGGGTTGGCCAGCAGCTTGCGGCACATCGCCTCGGCCTCGACGCGCGCGGCGGCGTCGTCGTCGGCGTCGAGCTCGATGTGCAGGGCCTTTCCGACGCGCACGTCGTCGACCTGCTCCCAACCGAGGGAGTGGAGTGCGTGGTGGATGGCCTTGCCCTGGGGATCGAGGATGCCCTTGCGGGGGGTCACACGGATCTCGATGCGGAAGCGGCTCAAGTGTCGTTCTCCGGAGGCGGTGGCGCGGCGCGCCGGGGCTCGGGGTTCAGGTGGGAATAGTCCAGCGTGCGGGTGTCGCGAGAGTGGTCGTAGTCGTCGTCGTCGTCGGGCTCGTCGAGGAGCGGATCCCGGTCGGGGAGACGGTCGAGCAGTCCGAGCGAGACGGTCTTCACGAGCCCCCAGACGATGTATACGAAGAGAGCCGAGAAGAAGTAGTAGCGCGGCACCGTGATCGCGAGCACGAGCAGGGTGCCGATCCACGCGGTAGTGAGACGGCCCTTCGTCGTGCGCAGGCCCAGGCGCGGGACCTTGGCGTAGGGCACGTGGCTTACCATGAGGACGCCGATCAGGACCATGCCGATGGCCATGATCTGTGGCCACGGCAGGTCCGACAGGTAGGTCTCGAAGAGCGCCGTCTGGCTGAACGGATACCACGAGGCCAGCGTCATGCCCGCGGCGGGGGAGGGCAGGCCGAGGAAGTAGCGCTTCGCCTCGCCGCCCTGCTCGACGTTGAAGCGCGCGAGCCGCACCACGGTCGCCACGATGTACACGTACGAGAGGGTCCAACTCCAGGACGTCGCATCCTGGAAGAAGATCTGGTACATGATCACGCCGGGGGCGACCCCGAAGCTGATGGCGTCGACCAGCGAGTCGAGCTCGGCGCCGAAGCGGGATCCGGTGCGGGTGAAGCGGGCCACCCGGCCGTCGAGCATGTCCAGGATGCCGGCGAAGATGATGAACCAGCCGGCCCACTCGAAGTCCCCGCGGGTCGCCGCGATGATGGCGTAGATCCCGAAGAACAGGTTCCCCAGGGTGAAGGCCGAGGGAAGGATGATGATGCCGCGCTGCAGCTGAACGCGTGGGCGCCGACGAGCTTCGGGGCCGGGCTCGGCGCCGAGATCGTTGTCGTGGCGCCGCCGCCGTGCGGTCATTGGTCGCGGTCCTCGACGTCGAACCGAGGAGGATTCCACGCGTCGAGCGGTGTACCCGTCAGCCGCTCGAACACGTCGAGGTATCGGTCGGTGGTGGCCGCGACGACTGCGGGCGGCAGGTCGGGTGGGGGTGGCGTCCTGTCCCAGTCGGGGACGGAGTCCAGCCAGTCGCGCACGGGCTGCTTGTCGAGACTCGGCTGTCCGCGACCGGGTGCGTACGACTCCTTCGGCCAGAACCGCGACGAGTCGGGGGTCATGACCTCGTCAATCAGCAGCAGCCGGCCGTCGCGGTCCAGTCCGAACTCGAACTTGGTGTCGGCGAGGATGATGCCGCGCTCGGCGCAGGTGTCGCGCCCGTGGGCGTAGATCCGGAACGCCCGGTCGCGGAGCCGCTCGGCCATGGAGTCGCCCAGGAGTTCGCGTACGGCACCGAACGTGATGTTCTCGTCGTGCCCCTCCTGGGCCTTGGTCGCCGGAGAGAAGAGGGGCTCGGGCATGGGATCGCTTTCCAGCAGGCCCCCGACCAGGGGCTCGCCCGCGAGCGTACCGTGGTCCCTGTACTCCCGCCACGCCGACCCGGAGAGGTAGCCGCGAACGACACACTCCACGAGCACGGGCTTCGTGCGCCGCACCAGCATGGCTCGCCCCTCCCACGCCTCGCGCGCTGCTTCCAACTCGGGGTGCAGGGCGATGATGTGGTCGGCGTCGACCGCGAGCAGGTGGTGCGCCATGCCTTCGGCGGCCTCGAGCCGTGCGAGCCACCACGCGGTGATCTGCGTCAGCACCTCGCCTTTGCGGGGCACCGGCTGCCGCATCACCACGTCGAAGGCGCTCACCCGGTCGCTGGCGACCATGAGCAGCCGGTCCGCTCCGACCGCGTAGACGTCACGCACCTTCCCCTGGTGGACCCGCTGGTAGGGCAGGCGGCTCTCGAGGACCGGATCAGACACGGACGTCGGGCTCTCCCAGGCGGTCGCGGGCGGCAGGTCCGAGGCGTTCGAGCACCGGGTCGACGGTCGTCGCGAGAAACCGATCGACCTGCTCGGGCGCGCGGCCCACGAACGACGATGCGGCGATCAGACCGTCGATGCGTCCGGCGTCCATGCCGAAGGCCGCGTCGCCCGCGATGCGCGCAATCAGATCCGAGGGCCGCCCGGCCTTCATCTCCGCAGCCGCCGCGTGCGCGTGTACGCGAATCCGTTCGTGCAGCTCCTGGCGATCGCCTCCGCCGGCGGTGGCCTGCATGCGCAGGGTCTCGGTGGCCATGAATGGAAGATGCTCGGAGAGGTTGCGTTCCACCACGGCCGGGTGCACCACCAGACCCGACGCGACGTTCTCCATGAGCACCAGGGCGCCGTCCAGGGTGAGATAGGCGTCGGGGATCGACAGGCGCCGATTGGCCGAGTCGTCCAGGGTCCGCTC
>JAHHMJ010000079.1 GCA_018678395.1 Gemmatimonadota bacterium
GGAGAGGTTCGTGCCCTCGAACAGGCAGGTCCCCGGGTAGTGCAGGGCACTGGCCACCGAGGGCATGTTCGGCGACGGGGGAATCCACTCGAGACCGGTGGCCTCGTATCCCGCGGCGGGATCCCACCCCTCGACCGGGACCACGGAGAGGTCGACCTCGACGCCGAAGGCACCGCGGAAGAGCCGAGCCAGCTCACCGGCGGTCATCCCGTGGCGCATCGGGACCGGGTGCAGCCCCACGAACGTCGCGAACGCGGGATCGAGGACGTTTCCCTGCACGGCCAGCCCGATCGGGTTGGGTCGATCCAGCACGACGAAGGGAATCCCCGCGTCTCCGGCGGCCTCCATCGCGAGACTCATGGTGTAGACGTACGTGTAGTAGCGGGCGCCCACGTCCTGCATGTCGAAGACGAGCACGTCGATCGCGTCGAGGTCGGTGGCGCTGGGGGCGCGTTTCGATCCGGCGTACAGCGACACGACGGGAAGCCCGGTCGCGGGATCGCGGGAGTCTTCGATCCTCTGGCCTTCGCCCTCGGTGGCGCGAAGACCGTGCTCCGGCGCGAAGAGCGTCGTCAGCGCGACGTCGGGGTGCTCGTACAGCCGGTCGATCGTGCTGCGCCCCTGGGCGTCCGTGCCCGTCGGGTTCGTGATCAACCCGACCCGCCGATTCGAGACGAGGTGAAGCGAGTCGCGGAAGAGCAGCTCGACGCCCGGTAGAACGCGCTGCGATGTCGAGGGGTCGGCAGAGGCTGCGGCCGCGGATGACGATCCCGGGGAGGCTGCGGCCGCCGCCGAAGATCCCGCCTCCGCACCGCAGGCCCAAGCCGCCAGGGCGAGCCCGAGAGCCGAGCCGACGGCGGTGACCCGAACCCGTCGTTGTCGTTGTCGGTACCACCTCATACGTTGCCTCGACCTTGCGCCCGGTGTCGTCTGAGACCCTCCGCGTCCGAGTGGGCAAGATCGGCGCTCCGGGTCGCGACCGTCAACGCGGCCTCGAACCCCCTCCGCCACTCGCCCGGGTCGTCGTGACTCCATCCACCCGCCGCCGTTTCCGTTATCTCCTGCTCGGCGCCTCGTGCGTGGCGTTCAGCTGTGCCCCGGTCCCTGCCTCGTACGCCGGGGGGAGCTTCGCGCTCCGGACGGCGGCTGCTCCCGGATCCGGGATCGGCGGCACGATCGCCGCTGGGCCGTCCACCCGCTCCGACAGCTGGGCCGAGCGGACCCTCGCCGATCTGACGCTGCGGCAGAAGATCGGCCAGATGATCATGCCGTTCGTGCTCGGGGACTACGCGCCCAAGGGATCGGAGAGTCACGACCGGATCGTCGAGCTGATCGAGCAGCACGAGGTCGGCGGCCTGATCGTCTCGGTGGGATCACCGGTGGATGTGGCGCTCAAGCTCAACGACTTCCAGGAGCACTCCGCGCTTCCGCTGCTCGTGGGGGCCGACATGGAGGCCGGAGCCGGATTCCGTCTGCGGGGTGCGGTCCACCTGCCCGGGAACGTGCCCCTCGGTGGGGCGACCGAGTTCCCGCCGCCGATGGCGGTCGGGGCCACCGGCGATGCCGACCTCGCCTACGCGATGGGACGCATCACGGCGATCGAGTCGCGGGCGGTCGGCGTGCACGTCCCCTTCGCGCCGGTTCTCGACGTGAACTCCAATCCCGACAACCCGATCATCAACACGCGGTCGTTCGGGGAGTCGCCCGACGAGGTCGCGCGGCTCGGAACGGCGTTCATCGCCGGGCTTCAGGAGCACGGCGCCATCGCGACGGCCAAGCACTTCCCGGGCCACGGCGACACCGAGACCGACTCGCATCTCGAACTGCCGATCATCCGCTCCGACCGGGCGCGGCTCGATTCCGTCGAGCTCGTCCCCTTCAAGGCGGCCGTCGAGGCGGGCGTCGGGGCGGTCATGACGGCGCACATCGCGGTGCCGTCGCTGAACGGAGGCACGGAGCTTCCGTCGACGCTGTCGTCGTCCGTCCTGACCGACCTGCTGATCGATGAGCTCGGGTTCGAGGGCCTCGTGTTCACCGACGCGATGGACATGGCGGCCATCGATCGCCGCTTTCCCCGGGGGGAGGCCACGGTCCTCGCCGTCGAGGCGGGCGCCGACATGGTGCTCATGCCTCCCGATGTCGGTCAGGCCGTCGACGCCCTGGTGGCGGCCGTACGCGCAGGCCGCATCACCGAGGCGCGGATCGACGCCTCCGTGAGCAAGATCCTCGCCGCCAAAGAGCGGCTCGAGCTCGACCGGCGCCGCATCGTGGCGCTGGACTCGGTTCAGCGGCGGGTCGGGATCCCCGCCCACCTGGATGTCGCCGACGACATCGCGCGTCGGGCCGTGACCCTGCTGCGGAACGATCGCGACCTCCTGCCTCTGCTGGGCACCCGCTCCGCGCGGGTGCTCTCCGTGGCGCTGCGTCGCGCTTCGGACCTCCAGGCGGGCCGCGCGTTCGAATCCGTGCTGCGCGAGCGGTATCCCCGGCTGGGAACGGCGCGCGTGGACGGGAGCACGCGGCCCGAGGTCTACGACGAGTTGGCTGAGCGGGCCCGGCGTTCCGATCTGGTGGTCGTGTCGCTGTACGTGAACTGGACGCAGGCCTCGGCGGACGAGCCGCTCCCGGAAGAGGTGGTCGACTTCATCGACGATCTCGCCGACGCCGGCGTTCCCCACGCGGTCCTCTCGTTCGGGAACCCGTACCTGCTGCGCGAAGTCCCCGACGCGCAGGCCTACCTCCTCGCCTGGAGCGGTTCCGAGGCCACCCAGCGCGCGGCGGCGGCGGCCCTCTTCTCGGACGTCGGGATCGATGGTCGGACACCGATCCAGCTTCCCCCGTACTTCTACATCGGTGACGGCCTTTCGCCCGCGCCGCAGGCGGGCGGGGGGCGGTGACGCGGCGGCGCCGGGTGCACGGGTGGGGCAGTATGCACGGGTGGGGCAGGGCC
>JAHHMJ010000461.1 GCA_018678395.1 Gemmatimonadota bacterium
ACCTCGGCATGGTCGTGGACGGAGACCTCGACAACGCGCGCGTCGGGATGGTGCCGGTGCCCAGCACCGACGGGTCGGGCGGATATCACGACTTCTACGTCGGCTACCACCCGGATACGGACGAGGACCGTTTCTACGGCGGCGGCACGGGCGGCTACTTCATCTACGACGTCAGCGACGTGGCCGAACCGGAGCTGCGCATCACGCTGACCAACGTCTCGGGCGTGAGCTACGGCCACACCTTCACGCCGAGCCCCGACGGGCGCTACGTCATCGCCGAGACCGAGTACCAGTACGCCCCGCTGCGGATCTTCGACCTGCAGCCCGCGCTCGACGGCGAGGTGACGAACATCCGCTCGCCCGTCTCGGCGTTCACGGCAAACTGGAAGCATCTGGTGCACAACCACGAGGTGCGCTGGCCGTTCGTCTTCGTGTCGGGCTACCTCGACGGTCTGCAGATCTTCAACCTGCAGGACCCGCTCAACCCGGCGACGGTGGGCTACTACGACACCTACATCGGGCCGCCCAACACGCAGCGCACCCCGATGTTCAACGGAGCATTCGGCGTCGACGTGCGTAACGAAGACGGGCTGATCCTGATCAGCGACATGTCCACGGGGCTCTGGACCTTCCGGATGGATGGCTTCCAGGGATGGAATGGCGAGCAGTGGGGGTATCCCAACATCTCGTCGGCCCAGGACTGGGACGCGCCACCGCGGCGTCCGATCAGCCAGTAAGCACGGAGAAGCGTTCGATGGAAGGGATGGTGCCGGTACTGCTGTCGTGGATGATCGCCCTGGGATGGGGTGTCGGAACCCCGGACGGAGCGAGCGCAGCCGTCGCGTGCGTGAACCCGGAGCCGCCCGAGTACTACGCGTTCGAGATGGTCACCACGAAGAACGTCCCCGGCACCGCGCGCCTGACCGGGACGGCCGCCGTGACCTTCGCGCCGTCCCCCTTCGGTGTGTCGGTGAGCCCGGACGGCAGCTACGCCCTGGACGTGCACCTGTCGTTCGAGAATCTGCGGGAGGCGCCGGGCGGTGGGGTGTGGGCCGTGTGGCTCACGAAGTCGGACCTGTCGGAGATCTCGTACGCGGGCGAGTTGACGCCGGGGGAGGCGTTCGCGGGCCGCGCGTCGTGGAACAAGTTCCTGGCGATCGTGACCCTCGAAGATCCCGCGCACGTATCAGGCGACGAGCCGCCCGCACGGTGGGCCGGCCCCGTGGTGACCCGGGGGATGTCCCGTTCGGGGATGATGCACACGATGGCGGGCCACGGCCCCTTCCAGGAAGAGAATTGTGCGGCCTACGGGTATGGGGGCTAGGCGGGTGCGGAGCATGATGGTTCGGGCGGCTACGGTCGCCGTCGCGGCGGCCCTCGTCGCCGCCACCCCCATCGCCGCCCAGATGGACCACTCCGGGCACGGCATGGGCATGGAGATGTCGGGCGGCTGGCGGATGCCCCCGATGGACATGGAGATGCCCATGCTGCCGGGTCTCGAGGGGCTGGTGCCGGTGGTCGGCGCCTTCCTGCCGGGGATGGGCATCGACCGCGCGACGCTGCCCGAGGCGCGCCCGTCGGAGCTCGTCTCGATGGCCGACGGAGACACGCTGCGCCTGCCCGTCTCGATGGTGCGGCGCACGATCGCCGGCCACGAGATGGTGATGTACGGCTACGGGGGCCAGTATCCGGGCCCGCTCATCCAGGCGCCCCAGGGCTCGACGGTCGTCGTCGAGGTCACGAACGAGATCCAGCAGCCGACCACGATCCACTGGCACGGCATCCGCATCGACAACCGCTTCGACGGGGTGCCCGGCGTCACGCAGGATCCGATCGGCCCCGGCGAGAGCTTCACGTACGAGGTGAACGTCCCGGACGCCGGCATGTTCTGGTACCACCCGCACATCCGCGAGGACGTCCAGCAGGACCTCGGCCTCTTCGGCAACCTGCTCGTGACGTCACCCGACCCTGACTACTACGGGCCGGTGAACCGCGAAGAGGTGTTCGTCCTCGACGACATGCTGATCGACGGCCAGGGGCCCATCCCCTACGGCGACCGGTCACCGACGCACGCGCTCATGGGCCGCTTCGGCAACGTGATGATGGTGAACGGGGTCACCGATCACAGCCTCGAGGTCGACCGCGGCGAGGTCGTGCGGTTCTACCTGACCAACGTCGCCAACTCGCGGACGTTCAACGTGACGTTCGGGGATGCGCGGGTGAAGGTGATCGCCTCGGACGTGAGCCGGTACGAGCGCGAGCAGTGGGTGGAGAGTGTGATCATCGCCCCCGCCGAGCGCTACGTCGTCGACGTGCGCTTCGACGAGGCGGGCGAGGTCGCGATCGCGAACACGATCCAGGCGGTGAACCACTTCCGGGGCACCTTCTACCCGAAGGTCGACACCCTCTCGCGGGTGCGGGTCGGGGACGAAGCCGTCGCCGACGATCTGGATGCGACCTTCACCGCGCTGCGCGACCACGGCGAGGTCCAGGACGACATCGCGGCCTTCCGCGAGCACTTCGATCGCGAGCCCGATCACACGCTGACCACCACGGTCCGGGTGCGCGATCTACCGCTGCCGATCATGCAGTCGATGGAGATGGACACGCTCTACGTTCCGCCGATGGAGTGGAACGACGCGATGCCCATGATGAACTGGCTGTCGACCGCCGAGCAGGTCACCTGGATCCTGCGCGACGAGGACACGGGCGCCGAGAACGGCGACATCGACTGGACGTTCCGAGTCGGCGACGTGGTGAAGATCCGCATCTTCAACACGCCGGATTCGTTCCACCCGATGAACCACCCGATCCACATCCACGGGCAGCGGTTCCTGGTGCTGGAGATGGACGGTGTCGAGAACCCCAACCGGGTTTGGAAGGACACGGCGATTCTCCCCGTCGGCTCGACGATGGACGTGCTCGTCGAGATGACGAATCCGGGGGAGTGGATGGTGCATTGCCACATCGCCGAGCATCTCCACGCGGGGATGATGTTCGGCTTCACGGTCGAGGAGTAGAGGCGGGCCACAGCGTCGCACCGGCGGCGGAGCGCGCTGAGGCCGGTCGTTTTCGAGCTAGAAGCGCAGGCCCGCCCGCAACGCGGCCCAGCGGCGCTCGCCCCAGCGTACCTC
>JAHHMJ010000558.1 GCA_018678395.1 Gemmatimonadota bacterium
CCAGGGGTTGGTCCATGCGGACTGAGCGCGCCAAGCACCGGGTCCTGGTTCTGGACGGCGAGCAGCGGTCGGCGCTCGCCGTCGTGCGCTCCCTCGGAGCGGCCGGCTACGCCGTGTTGACCGGGTCCTCCGCGGCGCGCCCCCTCGCGGCCTCGTCGCGTTGGGCGCGGCCGGTTCCCCGACTGCCCGATCCGCTCGGCGACGCCGAAGTCTACCGGGCGGCGGTGCGGGCGCTCACCCTCGACCGAGGGGTGTCGGCCGTCGTCCCCGTGACCGAGCCGTCCGCCCTCGCGCTGCTCGGGGATCCGGCGTTGGGTCCCCGCATCCCGATGCCGCCGCCCGAGGCCTTCGACGCCGTCAACGACAAGGTAGGCCTGATGGAGCGAGCCGCCTCTCTGGGCATCGACGTCCCGGCGTCGATGACCGTCTCGGCACCGGACGATGCAGCCGTCGGGGCCTGGGGGCACTTTCCGGCCGTGGTGAAGCCGGGACGCTCGGTGGTCGAGACCGCCGCCGGGCGCGAGAAGACGAGCGTGGCCTTCGTCGACGACGCCGGCGACCTGGCGCGGACCCTCGCGGCGCTCCCCACGGACGCCTTCCCCGTCATGCTCCAGGAGCGGCTGCACGGCCCGGGGCTCGGCGTGTTCCTGCTGCTCGATCGTGGCGAGAGGGTGGCGCACTTCGCCCATCGACGCATCCGCGAGAAGCCGCCGCAGGGCGGGGTCAGCGTATATCGCGAGAGCGTGGAGGCGCCGGTCGACCTGGTGGAGCGCGCGGAGCGGCTCATGCTAGATTTCGGCTGGAACGGCGTCGCGATGGTCGAGTTCAAACACGACACGGCCTCGGGGCGCACCGCTCTCATGGAGATCAATGGTCGCTTCTGGGGATCGCTTCAGCTCGCCATCGACGCAGGGGTCGATTTCCCGCGCCTGCTCCTCGACCGCTTCCTCGACCTGGGTCGGGAGCGGTGCGAGGAGTATCGAACGGGAATTCGATCGCGCTGGGAGTGGGGTGACGTGGATCATCTCCTGATCCGCCTGCGCCGCGGGGGCGCCGAAGGCGGGCTGCTCACCTGGTTCCGCCCGTGGTGGCCCGGCGACCGCCTGGAGGTGTTCCGGCCGAGTGACCCGAGACCGTTCCTGACCGAGTCCCGGAATTGGCTGCGCAGCACGTTCGGGGGAGCGGAAGCATGAGTCGGCTGCGGATTCTGCACTGCATCCAGAACCTCAACTACGGGGGGATGGAGCGGGTGCTCTCCGACCTGGTGCACGGCGTCGATCACGAGCGCTTCGACCCCCACGTGCTGACGCTGCAGTACCTCGGGCGCTACGGGGAGGGCCTGGACCGTGTCGCTACGCTCCACGAGGGCCCGCGACAGGGGCCGTGGTCGCTCCTGTGGCCGCGGGCGCTGGCGCGGCGCATCGCCGAGATCGGTCCCGACGTCGTTCATCTGCACTCGGGTGTGTGGTTCAAGGCCGCCCGGGCGAGCCGACAGGCGGGTGTGCCCTGGATCGTCTACACCGAGCACGGTCGGGTGGGACCCGAGCGATGGCTCCCCCGGATGCTCGATCGCGCGGCCGGTCGCGTGACCGACCGGGTCGTGGCGGTCTCCGACGCGACGGCCGAACAGCTGCGGCGTGGACCGGGTGTCGAGGCGGACCGGCTCCGGGTGATTCGCAACGGGATCGACACCGAACGCTTTCAGCCGGGCCCGAGTCGCCTGCGCGAGGAACTCGGCCTCGACGCGGACACCGTCCTCTTCGGCAGCGTCGGGCGGCTCGAGCCGGTGAAGGCGCACGCCACCCTCTTGCGGGCGTTCCGAATCGTGGTCGATCGGTTGCGTGCGCAGGCCGACTCGGGCGGGGGTCCGGACGCCCATCTCGTGCTGGCGGGGGACGGCTCTCTACGCGCCGAGTTGGAGGCGTTGCGCAGTTCGCTCGGTCTCGACGACCACGTGACCTTCCTGGGGTGGTGGGACGATCCCGAGGGGCTTCTGCGAGGGCTCGACGTCTTCGTCCTCTCGTCGCTGAGCGAGGGGACGTCGATCAGCTTGCTCGAGGCGATGAGCTCGGGTTGCTGCGCGGTCGCGACGCGGGTCGGCGGCAATCCCGACGTGCTGGGGCCCGAGCTGTCCCATCGCCTCGTTGAATCCGAAGACGTCGCCTCGATCGCCGAAGGGTTGGCGGCGGCCGCGCTCGACCGTGAGGCGCGCGGCGCGGACGGCGCGCGCGGGCGTGTGCGGGTTCAGGACAGCTTCGACGTCAGCGGGATGGTCGAGGCCTACGCGCGTCTGTACGAGGGCGCATAGGCCCCGACCGGACGAGTCCGGACCCGGGCGAGCTTCGGCCCGGGTCAGTTGCCGAACAGTACCGACGGGCCCTGCTCGAAGACGACGTCGACCGGGATGCCCTCGTCGGCGAGACGATCGAGGTCGGCCTGAAGGTCCGCGGGGACGGTCCCGCGCTCGGCGAGCAGTGCGTCGACTCCCTCGTAGTCGCCGTCGCCCTGCAGCGTCAGGATCAACTCGCTCAGCCCGTCCACCGCCGCGCGCATCCGATCCATGTCGACGCGGTACGTCCCCGACTCCGGGTCGCGCGTGAACGCCCCTTCCTCCTGGAAGTAGCTGAACCGGACCATGTTCGCGCGCCCGTGCGCGCTCGACGCTCCGAAGCGGACCGAGCGGAAGATGCCGGCGAGGAACGTCACGTAGTAGTCGGCGAGCGTACCCTCGGTGATCTCACCGCTGTCGAGGAGGCTCGTCACCATGTAGAGGCCGAGCACGTCGGCCTTGCCCTCCTCCATGGGCGAGGCGTGCTCGCGCAGCGCTTCCCGCACGGTCGTCGTGCCGTCGAGGGTGTTCTTGATGCCGAGCCCGTGCGCCACCTCGTGGAACATCGTGTTGGCGAAGAAGGCGTCGAAGGTCACGTGCTCCCGCTGGTCCTCGGCGATGAGCACCTCGGCGAGCGGCACCATGATGCGGTCGAACTTCGCGCGCATCGCGTTCTTCAACTGGAGGCGGCGCGTGCCCTTGGCGAGCTGGACCTCCTCGTCGTTCGGCAGGTTGATCGCGATCGTCTTCGAGCCCGCGTTCGCGTCCCCCGCGTAGTAGACCACGTCGTAGGCATTCAGGTCGGAGTCCGTGCCGGGCATCTCCCGCTTGTAGTCGTCCGGGACCGGCAGACCCCGCTGCAGATCCGGGAGCAGAGCGGCGAAGCGCTGCAGCCGCGCGCTCCAGTCGAGGTCCTTGATCAGGACGTATCCTTCGTGGGCCGCCTTCAGGCCGTAGCGCTGGTCTTCGTACGTCTCGATCGGACCGATGACGACGTCGACGGCGTTGTCCTTCATGTCGAGCCACGCCATGTCGCTCGGCTGGTAGTCGTCGGTCTCGAGCGCGTCGGCCCGAAGCGACAGGTAGGTGTGCAGGCCCGGGTCCTCCGCCACCTCCGCCGCTGCCCGCAGGTGCGCGGCCGCGACTGCGTGTTCCTCGGCGAAGACCTCGTGGTACGGGCGTGCGACGAGGCCGCCCTCGCCGTCCCGCTCCACCATGGTGTAGAGCGACCGGACCGCGGGCTGGGCCTCGGCCGCCGTCTCGAACTCGGCGTCGGTCATGTCGTCCGGATAGAAGCGCGCTCCCGCCGGCTTGGGGCCGATGCCGTCGATGAAGGGGGCGTCGCCGGCCAGTCGATCCCAGGGGCCGTAGTTGATCTCGATGTAGGTGCGCAGGGCGGCGTCGTCGCCGGCTCGCTCCAGAATCGCGGCCCGATCTCCCCAGGCCTGCGTCCAGAAGACCGAGTCCATGGGCTCGACCGCCTGGATCAGGTGTCGGACTACCGCCCGATCGGCGTCCGATAGCGTCGACAGATCGGCGGTGAGGCGAACCGACGAGTACTGGGCGACGCGGTCGGCGAAGGACGAGGTCATGGCGTCAGCGGCGGCATCGGGGGCGGCTTCGTCCGGGGCGGTGTCGTCGGCGGGGGCGCAGGCCCCGGCTCCGATCACCAGAGCCAGGGCGATGGCGGACGGGACGGTGAAGGGCCGGTGGGGGCGGTCTCGATGGCACATGGGCACGTGGGGTTGGGTGAACCGATCGATCCCTCAAGATAGCAGAGTACGCACAGGCGGCGGAGCGCTGCATCGCGGAGCCCGGAAGCCCGCCTCCGCGGGGCAGCCGCCTCGCGGGATCCGGGCGCCGACGATAGGATTCCGCCCATGGATCCCCGGACGCTCGTGAAGCGTGGAATCGAAGCCGCGCTCGTCGCCAGCCGGCTTCCCCGCCGCCGCATTCGCGGACGGGCGTCGGGGACGGTGCTGTTCGCGTATCACAACGTCCTGCCCCATGGAGCGGGGGCGGTGCGCGGCGCACTGCACATACCGCAGAAGCGGTTCGGGGAGCATCTCGACCGGCTGGTCGATACGCACGACATCGTCCCGCTGTCGTCGATCGCGGTCGGCGATTCCCCGACCGGACGTCCTCGCGCCGTCATCACCTTCGATGACGCCTATCGGGGTGCTCTCACCGCGGGATTCCACGAGCTGGCCCGGCGCCACCTTCCGGCCACCGTGTTCGTGCCGCCCGGGCTGCTCGGCTCCGCGGGCTTCTGGTGGGATCGCCTCGCCCCCCCGGGCCGGGATCTGGCCGTCGGCATCCGCGACCACATCCTCCACTCCCTCGGTGGTCGCGGCCCCGCCGCCCTCGACTGGGCGCGCCGCCAGGGGATGCCGGTGAACGACCTGCCCGCCTACGCCCGCCCGGTGACCCGGGTCGAGCTCTTCGCGCACCTGCGCCGTGGAGGGTTCGAACTGGGATCGCACACGTGGAGCCACGTGAACCTCGCCGCGGTGCCTCCCGACGAGGTGCGCAGGGAGATCACGAGAGGGCACGACTGGCTCGAGGCGGTGCGGAGCGAGACCCCCGTGGTGGACTGGCTGGCCTATCC
>JAHHMJ010000125.1 GCA_018678395.1 Gemmatimonadota bacterium
CCAGCGCGCCCCCAGCAGTCCCAGCACACCCCCGAAGAACGCCAGGGCAAGGCTCTCCGTCACGAGTTGACTGGTGATGCGGCTCGAATCCGCACCGATGGCTCGCCGGACCGTCAGTTCGCGGGTGCGCGCATGCGCCCGTACGAGCAGGAGATTCGCGACGTTGGCCGCTGCGATCACGAGCAAGAGCGTGCCCGCACCGAAGAGGATCCAGAGCAGCGGACCCGTGCTGCCGAGATAGCTCTCCTTGAAGGGAACCAGCCGCGCGAAGCGATCCTCGTGGGCCTGCGGGTGCTCTTCCTGGAGGCCGAGAGCGATCGACTCGAACTCGGCCTGCGCCTCTCCGAGGGTCACTCCCCGCGCAAGCCGACCGATGACCGGTAGCCAGCGTGATCCTCGCGCCTGCAGGATCTCGCTGTTGCCGACGAGGCCGTACTGCACGAACGGTGTCCAGAGCTGGCTGCCCATGTTCGCGCCCACGAACTCCTCGGGCATGACGCCCACGACCTCGACCGACTGGTCGTTGAGGCGGATCGTGCTGCCGACGATGTCGGGATCGGCCCCGAACGCGCTCCGCCACAGACCGTGGCTGAGCACGGCGACGAAGGGGCCGTCGACGACCGCGTACTCCTCGTCGGTGAAAGTGCGGCCGAGCGCCGCTTCGCCACCCAGGAGCGAGAAGTAGTCCTCACTCACCAACTCGCCGACGAGCCGTTGCGCCGCGTCGACGCCCGTGAGGGTGAAGGTCGATCCCGAGGCCGCGACCACGGGCCCGACCCGGGTCGCGCGCGCCTGCCAATCGCGGAACTCCATCGGCGAGGCGCCGCGGAAGGCCTCTCCGTCGGCCGTGCGGTGCACCCCGTTTATGAAGACCAGGCGGTCGGAATCCGTGAACGGAAGCGCCTGGAGCACGGCCCCGTCGAGAACGCTGAACAGCGCCGTGTTGCCGGCCAGCGCGATAGCCAGGGTGAGCATCGCCATCGCGGCGAAGCCAGGACTGCGGCGGAAGCCGCGGAGTGCGAATCGCAGGTCCTGCAGGATGCGCGTCATCATCGTCGTCATCGTCCCTGTCCTGCGGGGATCGGATCGGTGCGTCTTGCGGCGCCACGCCGCGGGATCGCCGAAGCGGGCACGCGCCTCGCGGCGCGCCTCGGCGGAGCTCAGTCCAGCGGCAACCAACTCGTCGACCAGAAGCTCGAGGTGCGACTCCATCTCGGCCGCCGCGTCGTCGTCGCCCGTCAGGTGCGGCGGCGGCGCGGGATCGAACGGCCAGGGGGTCGACGGGCCTCGGGCGTGTCCGGGATCACGAGAGTCCCGGGGATCACGAGGGTCGCGCGGATCGGTAGTGTCGCGCGATTCAAGAGAGTCCCGGGGATCACCAGGATCACGCGGAGGCCGGGGCGAAGGCATGGGCCGATCGGTCGGCTACTGGCCCAGAACCAGCGACACCGCGCCGCTGAACTCGGCCCAGCGCGCGCTTTCGGCCTCGAGATGTGCGAGGCCCTCGGCGGTCGGGCGGTAGAACTTGGCCCGCCGTCCCGTATCCGTCTTGCCCCAGGCCGCCTCCAACAGGCCTTTGCGCTCGAGGCGGTGCAGCGCCGGGTACAGGGCGCCCTCCTCGATGGCGAGCACGCCCCCGCTCTGCTCGCGCAGCGCCTTGCCGATTCCGTAGCCGTGCAGCGGCTCGGGCCGGAGGGTGCGGAGGACCAGAAGGTCGAGCGTACCGGTGAAGAGATCGGAGCCGGACATGGCGAGGCCGTGCGAACGGGAGACGTGGCGGCCGCGGGGTGCGACGTGCCGGGTGTTGGCGCCCGCGACGCGAGGCCGGGGCGCGCGGCACACCTTGTTCGCTTAGGGATAATGCCTGACCCCTGATTCGGCAAGGGGTCTGAAGGGCGGCGCCTCGCTGCCGCATTCCTCCATCGGTCCGCCCGAGGCCCGTGATGATCGTTGGAGGAGCGCGGATCGCGGCGTGGCGGACCCGGACCAGGAGCGGACAGGGGATTGAGCGAGGCACGGATCGACCTCGACCGAATCGCCCACGAACTCGCGGCCCGTCAGCACGGGCTCGTCACTCGGAGGCAGCTACTGCAGGCCGGCGCGTCGCCTCGACGCATCCAATTGCGCGTGGACGGCGGGAGATTTCGCCGCCTGCATCGTGGCGTGTACCTGGTCGGTGCCGTGGCGCCACCACGGGCAGCGCCCATGGCCGCGTGCCTCGCGTGCGGGCCCAGCGCGGTGGTGAGTCACCGAAGCGCTGCGGTCCTGTGGAAGTTGATTCGGGCGTCCGACCGGGACAACGTGGTGGACGTCACGACAGCCGGCCCGAATCGGCGCCGGGTGGGTGTGCGAGTCCACAGGAGCCGGACGCTCCGAGCATCCGACCGCACATACCTGGAGGGAGTGCCGATCACGACCCCGACCCGCACTCTGCTGGACTTCGCGGCAGTGTGCGCTGTCGGCGTACTGGACCGAGCCGTCGCGGAGGCCTTCGCCCGAGCACTCACGACCGAGCGCCAGCTGGCCACACGCCTGAAGGCGCGCGTCGGCCGCCCGGGGTCAGCCCGACTGAGAGCCGTTCTCGGCGGCGCTCCGCCGCCGGTGACCCGATCCGAGGCGGAGGAGCGACTCCTCGAGATCGTGCGACGGACGCGGATGGCCCGGCCGCGCGTCAACTCACGAATCGGGCCCTATGAGGTTGACTTCTACTGGCCCGATGCCGGTCTCGTGGTCGAGGTCGACGGATTCGCCAGCCACCACTCTCGTCGGGCCTTTGAACGTGATCGCCGAAGGGACGCCGACCTGGTCGCGAAGGGTCTTCGCGTCATGCGAGTGACGTGGCGCCAGCTGGAAGACGAGCCTGAGGCCCTCGTCTTTCGGCTCGGCCAAGCGCTCGCCGGGGCGAGTCCCATCCATGAACGCGAGAGAAGATGACAATCGCCCCCGGGTCCGGGGGCGATTGCTCCTTCTTCAACGTGGTGCGTGCAGAAAGTACCAAGCGCCGATCGGGCCAACTCGCGATTGGCCGAAAAGCAACGCTCCACGTGCTCTATGTACCAACCGGGTTCTCCACCGGGGGGGTCATGCCACCCCTGTCGCGAGCGGAGGCGGGGAGAGCCCCTG
>JAHHMJ010000385.1 GCA_018678395.1 Gemmatimonadota bacterium
CGTATTGAACGAGAACGTCCCGGGGGTGAAGCCGCGCTGACGGGCGAGGGGCTGCGCGGCGAAGATCTTCCGGATCTCGTCCCAGGCCTTGATGTAGGTCACCGGGTTGGATCGCGGTGTCCGACCGATCGGGGTCTGATCGACGAGGACCACTTCGCTGAGACGACTCGCACCTTCGATCGATTCGTACGCCCCGACGGCCTCACCGAGATGCTCCTTCGCACTGGTCTCGCCCTCGCCCAGCTCCTTCTCGAGGGCCCGAAACAGCACGTCGTGGACGAGCGTGCTCTTGCCGGATCCCGACACGCCCGTGATCACGGTCACCGTACCGAGGGGAATCTCGAGATCGACCCCGTCGACGTTGTGCAGTCGAGCACCGCGCAGGGTGAGCCATGGGCCCGTCAACGATCGCCTCGACTCGGGCACCTCGATGGCGTCGCGCCCCGAGAGGTAGCGGCCCGTCGACGTGTCGGCCCGTTCCAGCGCCGCGGGTGGGCCTTCGAAGACCAGTTCGCCGCCTCGTTCGCCCGATGCCGGGCCGAGTTCGACGATGTGGTCGGCGACCCGCATCGCCGCCGGATCGTGCTCGACCACGACGACGGTATTCCCCGCGTCCCGCAGTCGACCGAGCAGGCTCAGAAGGGCGTCCGTGTCACACGGGTGGAGACCCACGGAGGGCTCGTCCAGGACGTAGAGCGTGTCTACCAGCGACGAGCCCAGGGAGTTCGCGAGATTGATCCTCTGAGCCTCACCGCCGCTGAGCGTCCGGGTCTGCCGTCCCAGCGTCAGGTAGCCGAGTCCCACTTCGACGAGGAACCCCACCCGGGCCCGGATCTCGCGCAGGATGGTCTCGGCGATGCGGGCGCGCATGTCGTCGAGCGCCAGCTCGTCGACCCAGCGCTGGAGGTCGTCGAGGGGGAGGTCGACCACGTCGCCGAGGGTTCGACCGTCCACACGCACCCAGAGCGCCTCTCGTCGAATCCGGGCCCCACCGCAGTCGGGACAGTCCCGGGGGCTCTGGTACTGCCGCAGGAATACCCGGATGTACTGCTTGTACCGCTTCTTTTCGCGGGAGCGCAGGAACGGGACCACGCCCACGAAGCCCTTGGTGCGGGGGGCGCGCCCGCGGGGGCGGGGCTCGCCGTGGAGAACCGAGTGACGAAACGCCTCCGGCAGCTCGTCCCAGGGCCTGTACATCGAGACGCCCTTCTCGACGGCAAAAGCCCGGAGCCGATCGCGCTCCTTCTCGTAGCGAGGCTTCGTCCACGGATCGACCGCGCCCTCCTCCAGCGAACGTCGCGGATTGGGGACGATCAGTTCGAGATCGTACTCGAGGGTGGCTCCGAATCCCGTACAGGTCCGACAGGAGCCGTACGGGTTGTTGAACGAGAACAGCTGAGGCGTGGGCTCGGCGAACCGAATCTCGGGGTGGTCCGGACAGCGGAAGTGCTCGGTGAACGCCAGGCTGCCACCGTCGGTCGTCCGGACCTCGCACTCGCCCTCCCCCTCGGCAAAGGCGGTGTGGATCGAATCCGCGAGCCGCTCACCCAGCTCGTCGAGCCCTCGTCCCGCGTCGTCGTCCGAGCGAGGCATCGCCAGCCGGTCGACCACGACCATCAGATCGTGGGCCTCCGCGAGATCGACGCCCAGGACTCCCGGATCCTCCGCACCCTCGATCCCGATGTCCACGGCGTCGTCCCCGACCAGCAGCCGAACGAAGCCCATCGCCCGCAGATTCTCGACGATGCGGTCGTGAGCCACCTCGGCACCGTGACGCAGGGGAAAGCACACCTGGAAGCGGACCCCCGGGGACAGCTCGAGCACCCGGTCGACAGCCCCGCTCACCGTGTCGGGACGCACCACCCGATCGCACTCGGGGCAGTGCGTCGCGCCGACGCGCGCCCACAGGAGACGCAGGTAGTCGTGGACCTCCGTGGCCGTCCCGACGGTCGAACGGCTCGACTTGGTCGGGTTCTTCTGCTCGATCGCCACAGCCGGGCAAATGCCCTCGATTCTCTCGACCCGCGGCTTCTCCATGCGGTCGAGAAACTGCTTGGCGTAGGTCGAGAGCGACTCGACGTACCGTCGCTGGCCTTCGGCGAAGAGGGTATCCAGGGCGAGCGACGACTTCCCCGATCCGGATGGGCCCGTGATCACGGTCAGGGATCGGCGCGGCAGATCCAGGTCCAGATTTTTCAGGTTGTGCTGCCGCGCACCGACGATTCGAATGAAGTCGTCCATAGCACGAAGCGAACCCCCGCCCCGTCGCGGAGTTCCGGGCCGGGACCGCCTCGCGCACCGCTTGCCGCGGGCGCATCCGGACCCTACCGTCCGGCCCCCTTCGCCCGCCCATCTCCTCCGTGGTCGCCATGAGCGAACGCCCGCTGACGCCCGCCGAGCGGCTCCTGTTCGAGCTCTCCCGGGCCGCCCCCTCACGGGCTCGTGTCGAAGCTGCGTGTCGCGAGGGGGGACCCGGGGCGTTCATGGACCTGCAGCACCACGCGATGCGGCACGGTATCCAGGGCCTGGTCCTCCACTCGCTCTCGCGCCTGCAACGGGACGGCGTCTGGCCGGAAAGCCGCGAAGCGACCGACGAGGCCCTCACGCGCCTCCGCCGCCAGACCCTGTTCTGGGACATGGAGCAGGACCGGGTCCTCACCGGACTCGGCCGAGCGGGCTTCGACCCCCTCGTACTCAAGGGTGGCGCGCTGCGACGTGGGATCTTCGCCCCGGTCGAACGCGCGATGGGCGACCTGGACATCCTCGTCAGGCCCGACGAGGTCTCCGGGGTGCTGACGTCGCTGGCCGGTCTGGGGTACCGCAGCGAGTACACCGATCGGGCACGCGGCGAGTTCCTCGAGCACCACCACCACGATCGCGTCGCGCACCCGGCCGGCTTCATGGTCGAGGTGCACTGGGGTCTCACGCGCCCCTACGAAGCGATCCGGCTGGACCCCGAGCGCTTTCTGCGTCGCTCGATCGTGCTTGAGGCTGAGGGATCACCCCCCATCCGCGTGCCACGCATGGAAGACACGCTGGTGCACACCGTGAGCCAGAGCGAGCAGGACGCCGTGCGGGGCCTCCGGCGGTTGATCGACCTCGATCGTCTGGCCTCGCTGCCCGACCTGGACTGGGACGACGTTCGCACCCACGCCGACACCGTCGGTTTGCGCGGCTCTCTCTGCGTGACCCTGCGGCTCGCACAGCTCTGCCTCGGCACCGAGGCGCCGGAGGATCTCGCTCGGGGCCGAGGGCTCACCCCGGCCTCCCGGCGCGCGATCGCCGCGATGCACCCGGTGCGTCGGCTCCTGGAGGAGCCCGAGCGAGGCGAAGCGGCCGACTTCCACCTCTTCCGCCTCTGGTGCGCCCGCCCCGATCACCGGGATCATTGGCTGCGGACGTGCCTCGTCGGGAGTGGAGACCCGCTGCACTGGGTCTGGTTGGGTGAGGAAGATCCCGAGGTCGAAGACGAGCGCACGACCGGACTCGGTTTTCTTCTGAAGCTCGCGCTCTACCAGTCGATACTTTCGCTGGCCAATCTTAGGACACGAATACGGCAATCCGACGACGGCGGACCGGGGTTCTGGCCGTCCGCGGACGCCCCCGACGCGCACCCCACCATCCAGGACGATCCATGAAGCCCGAAACACGCCTCGGCCCCAACACGGCCGACGTCGCCGCCAAGGTCATCGACGGTGAGGCGATCATCATGAACCTCGCGAACGGCCTCTACTTCAGTATGGACGAGGTCGGTTCCGCGGTCTGGGAGATGGTTGAAGCCGGCTTCAGCCTCGGCGAGATGAGCGACCGACTCCAGGCACGTTACGACGCCGACCGCGAGACCATCGCCGGCGACGTGAACCGCATCGCCCGGCAGCTCCTCGACGAGGGGCTCGTCGTCGAGACCGAGGCCGACGCGCCCCTGCACGACGGCCCCGGGGGCGACGGAGGGCGGGGCACCTACGCCGCGCCCACGCTGAACCGGTACGACGACATGGCCGACCTGCTGGCCCTCGACCCGCCCATGCCCGGCCTCGGCGCCCTCCCCGAATGACCGAGCGCACACAGGGCGCGTTCGCCCGTCCGGGCGTCTCGCCGACGAACGACCTCGCAGACCTCGCCGACGGATTCGCGCGAGCCTGGGAGTCGCGCCCGGACGAGCGCCACGAACGCTGGTTCACATTCGCCGACCACCCGATCCGCATCCGCGTCGCGGGGGCCGGACTTGCCGGCGACGTCTTCCGGGCCTTCTCCCATCTCGAGCGGGAGCCCGACGGCTCGGCTCCGGCCCTCACCGTCGATCTGTGGGACGAGGGCGAGACCGGTGTCGGCGTCGAGGGGGTGGCGCCTTCCGGCGATCTGAATGATCACGGCGAGACCTACGCCTCCGACGACGGCTTCGTGGTCGTCACGGCGCGGCCTCAGACCCGAACGGCCCTTCACCGGGTCGAACGCCGGCTGATCGGCTGGGTGGCCGACCACGGTCGCCTGACACAGTACGAACTCGGCCGCCCCCTGCACTCCGAGCTCATGCTCTGGCACAAGGACCGGGGCGTTCAAGCCATCCACGCCGGACTCGTGGCGCGAGACGGACAGGGCGTGCTCTTCGGGGGACCTGGCGGGTCCGGCAAGTCGACCACTGCGCTCACCTGCCTCAAGGCGGGCTTCGAGTACATGGCCGACGACTACGTCGCACTGGAGGCCCGGCCGGACGGCGCATACGATGGGCACAGTCTCTTCTGCTCGACCCACCTCGAGCCGGACCATCTGCAGAAATTCCCGTATCTCCGGCCCCACGCCATTCCGGGCCGGCTACCGCGCGAGGACAAGAGCCTCGTGCTGCTGTCGGACGTCCTGCCCAACGGACTGAGCCGCAAGGCGCGGATTCGCGCGGTGGCACTGCCCCGGGTGGTCGACGCCGAGCGCCCCTCCGTGCGACCCGCCACGACCATCGAAGCGCTGCTGCGGCTCGCACCGAGCTCCCTCATCCTGCTGCCCTACGCCGGGGTCGCCGCGGGGGAGTTCGAGAAGCTCAGCACCTTCCTCGAGAACATCCCGAAGTACTGGCTGGAGTTGGGTCGGTCGATGGATGAGATCCCGGATCGGATCGGTGAGATCCTGGAGCGCCACACATGAGTGCCCCCCGCGTGACCTGCATCATCCCGGTCTACGACGGGGAACGCTTCCTGGCCGCGAGCATCGAGAGTGTTCTCGCTCAGAGCCGTCCCGTCGACGAGATCATCGTCGTCGACGACGGTTCGACCGACGGATCGGCGGACGTGGCGCGCTCGTTCGGGGACGCCGTCGTGTACGTGTACCAGGAGAACGCCGGTCCCGCCGCGGCCCGCAACCGGGGCCTCGCCGCCGCCTCGGGCGACTTCATTTCGTTCTGCGACGCCGACGACCTCTGGGAGCCGCGCAAGCTCGAGCAGCAGCTGCTCCGCTTCGCCGAGCGTCCCGAGTTGGGATACGTGGTCGGCCACGTGCAGAACTTCTGGGAGGAGGAGGTGGCCGAGGAGCGCGAACGGATGGCGAACCACATGCGCGCCCGGCCGATCCCCGGATACGTCACGCTTGCCCTGCTGGCCAGGCGGGAGTGGTTCGAGCGCGCCGGCGGGTTCGACGAGGATCTCGGTCACGGAGACGCCGCGGACTGGTTCCGACGCGCGGACGCGGCCGGCGCCGTGAGCGAACTGAGCGACGACGTGATCGCCCGTCGGCGACTGCATGGGCAGAATCGCAGCCGGACGATGGCTTCCAGCAGCCGCACCGAGTTCCTCACGATGCTCAAACGCAAGCTGGATCGCGAGCGGGCGGCTGGAGCCGCCGGCGGCGGCGGGCCGGCTGGCGCCGCACCGGCGGGGGCGAGCCCGAAATCCGCTCCCAGCGGCCGAGGTGCAACGGCCGACGGCGCGGAACATCCCCTCGACTTCCGCCACACGGCGCGCGAGGGCCTGATCAGCTGCATCGTGCCGGTCTTCAACGGCGAGGCCTTCGTCGCCGAGGCCCTCGACAGCATTCTGCGGCAGAGCGGCGTCGACACCGAGGTCATCGTGGTCGACGACGGATCCACGGACGGCACGCCCGAGGTACTGGACGGGTTCGGCGATCGGATCCGGGTGATCCGGCAGGAGAATGCCGGGCCGGCCGCGGCTCGCAATCGCGGACTGGCGGAGAGTCGCGGCGAGTTCGTCGCCTTTCTCGATGCGGACGACATCTGGGTCGACGACAAGCTCGCGTCGCAGTTGGCGGTCCTCCGGGAGCAGGAAGACGTGGAGATCTGCTCGGGCCACCTGCGCAGCTTCTGGGTCCCCGAGCTGGATCACGAGAGAGAGGAACTCGAGAACGAGCCGTACCATCAGGAGCGGGCGATGCTCTCTCCGTGCACGATCCTGACTCGCCGTGCGGTCTTCGAGCGGGTCGGCGGTTTCGACGTGAGCCTCCGCAACGGCGAGGACACCGACTGGTTCGTGCGGGCCCTGCGGTCCGAGGTAAAGGCACACACGATTCCTCGCCTTCTGGTTCACCGCAGACAGCACACCGAGAACCTGACCCGCCGGACACCGCCTTCGCAGCTGGGCCTGATCGATCACATCAAGCGGGCCCTGGATCGAGAGCGCGCACCGTGACCGTCACCTGCGTGATTCCCGTCTACAACGGCGCCCGCTACCTCGGCGAGGCACTCGACAGCGTACTGGACCAGGGCGTGGACGGGCTGGAAGTCGTCGTGGTCGACGCCGGGTCGACCGACGACACGCCCTCGGTACTCG
>JAHHMJ010000109.1 GCA_018678395.1 Gemmatimonadota bacterium
GAGCTGCTCTTCGATCGAGGCCACGCTGCTGTCGGGGAGGACACCCCGGTAGGGGCCCACGACCCGCTCTCGGTAGTTCCGGGCCGCCTCTTCGGGATCGAGGTTCATCCCGTGAAGACCCTCCACGCCCGTCACCGGCGTGGGTGACATCCCGAGTTCGGTCTCCAGCACGGTGTCGAGGTTCGAGGCGGGGTCGGTACTCACGATGAGCACGCGCCGGCCTCCGCGGGCGAGTCCGAGCGCGGTCGCGGCCGCCGTCGACGTCTTGCCCACGCCCCCCTTCCCGGTGAAGAAGAGGAAGCGGGTCGGGTCCCCGAGTGAGGGCGTCATCGGTCGGGCCGTGTCCACGTTCCCAGCTCCTCACGAGAAGGGTAGCGACCGTGGCTCAGCACTCGGCCGCCCTGGACGATCAGAGGCAACGCGTCCTCGCCCTGCTCCTGGAGCGCGTGCCGCACCAGCGGCTCGCGCACGAAGGCGCCCGGCTCCTGCGCCAGGTTGTACCGACGTACGCGAACCCCCCGCTTCTCGACCCAATCGAGATCCGCCGCAAATCGGACCAGGGCGGGGTCGACCTCCGATCCACAGACGCCGGTGGAGCAGCACATGGCGGGGTCGTAGATCCTCAGTGCCTTCGGGGTCATCGATCGGTCCTACCGTTGAGGGGTGATGCTGGCCGGAACGAGCTCGGCCAGGTCTGCGACCAGATCCTGGAGTCGGCGTACCGTCGCGGGATCGACGCAGTAGCAGACCCGCGGGGGATCGAGCTCGCCACGGATGAGGCCGGCGTCCTTGAGCTGTCGCAGGTGCTGGGATACCGTCGACTGCGCGAGCGGGATTTCGTCCACGATCTCGCCGCACACACAGGAGTCCCGGCGCAGGAGCAGGCGAAGAATCGCCACGCGAGCGGGATGGCCGAGCGCCTTCGCGAGTTGCGCGAGCTCCCGGTCCCTCTCCAGCTCCGGCGGCATCGTGGCGCTTCGTGCGGGATCGTCGGAGTCGTGCGTCGGCATCGAGCCATAGCCTCGTCGAGTGATCGTTCATCGTAGATTAACGATGAATGGCCCGACGATCCAGATGAGGATGGCCTCGCTGTCCCCATCGCCGGGAGTCCCGGAGGGTCCGGTCAGGCGGTGACTCGAAGACCCGCGAGCGAGACGGGTCCATCCTCGACGTGCAGAGCCTGAGCCCGACCGTCGGCAATCTCGAATCGAAGTCGTACGCCGGGAGCGCCGGTCGGGTGGAAGGTGTCGCGAGACAGCCGGAGTACCCGCGACGAGGGTTCTGCGCCGGCACCGATCATGAGCCAACCGTTGCGCACGCCGACACTCAACTCCCGCGCGGGGTCGCCATCGAATCTGTAGCGGCCGCCGTAGCGGGCATCGACCGCGTCGTTTCCGGGGAACCCGAACGGGATATCGTCCTCGCCGAACTCCGAGAGAAGGTAGTCCAGCACCGCCTCAGCCTCGGCGCCGCCCGCACGGGCATGCCGGATCAGCGAAATGCCGTGGGGTCCGTGGAGTGACACGAGAGTCGGGGATCGCACGAGAAAGGCGCGCACCGTGTCGACGTCTCCCAGCATGGCCGAGGAGAACACCGTCGGTCTCGCACCGTGCCCGATGAGGTACTCGGCGATCTCCCGGCGCCCCGTGTGCGACGCGGCGCCCAGCGCGGTTTCCCAGTCCCCGAAGCCCCAATCCCAGGAGGCCTTGGCGAGCGCAGGCTGCTCGGAGACCAGTTGCCGGACCCGATCGACGTTGCCGTGGGAGGCACCGACGACCGAGGCGACGCGCTCGGGGTCGTTGCGCGGGAAGTGATCCGAGACCGCCGCCGACTGCACCGGGCCGAGTCGGTGGGCCAGCGGCACGCCGAGGACTGCGGCTGAGGCGAGAAATCGCCGACGGTCGATCGCTTCCTGCATCGTCATCGCCCTACCTCACTCCAGACCGTCGCACCGTGCTTCGCATCAACCGGGTAGCCGATCCGCCGCGATACGGGCGACCTCGAGCAGCGGGTCCATGAGCGCGGAGGCCGGTGGCCCCGAGGTTGGCGTGACCCTCAGGGTGACGGACACGTTGCCCTTCGCGAATTGGACGTTGGCCGTCCCCGAATCGCCTACGCCGAAGCGGCCGCGATCTCCGATGTCGACGGCGGTCTGTGGGTTGATGGGCGACACATCGTACATCTCGGCGATCAAGATCTGTACGATGAACACCAGGTTGCCCTCGGCATTCTGATACCGGCATACGCTGGGGACGGCGGTGCCCCCGACGTTGATCGCATCACTGCCGAGGATCGTCTCCGCCGAACTCTGATCGACGAGTTCGCAAGCCACGGGTTCCTGGCCCGTCGGATCGACGACCGTACCCGTTTCCACCTCCGGTGCCTGGAGGTCCGCAGCGCCCATATGGAATACTGCCGCGACGACTAGTAGAAGTGATGCCAGCATTTCGAACTCCTCAGCCGGGAGGCTCAGCGTACGGTCTGGGTCACACTAGGGAGGGCTGTGTCATCCTCGCCAGCATTTCTCGTCCAGAGCCTCCACGCTGGTGCGATGTCGACACTGAATTCAGGCGGAAGCTGCGCTGGGCTGTCTGGCATGGGTGCCGCGGCCCGGGTTCGCCTGGAACCCCATTCGATCCACTCCAGCGGCACGGCTTGCATCGGTCAAGTGGCCGCGATGCATGGGCCGATGGTCGGCGGCGTACTGCAGACAGCTTCGATGGGTACCGAAGGCCCTCCTCCACTCAAGGCCGAGGGCGCCACTTCGGTTGTTCGTCCCTGCCGGGGTTGGTGAAGAGGGCCCGCCTCTCAGTACCGTCCGTCCTCATGACCCACAGATCCAGGGGCTCACCCGGCCCCCGGGCAAAGACGATTCGACTCCCGTCCGGGCTGGGGTCGGGTTGCCAGTCGGGCTCCCCGTCGTTCGTGAGATTCCGCAGGGCCGTACCATCGGGGGCCATCACCATGATGTCGGCACCTTCGAAGGCCTCGCCGACCTGACCATAAAAGAAGATCGCCGACCCGTCGGGCGCCCAACGAGGCGCCGAGTTGTGGCCCGCGAGGAACGTGAGTTGGGACTCGACGCGCGTCGCCAGCTGGACACGGAATATCTGAAGGGTCGGGTCCACCGCATCGGCCGCGCTCGCCAGAGCACCGAATGCCAGGCTCGCCCCGTCGGGGGACCACGAGGGCACCTCTTCGTAGCGATCGTTGTCGGTGATCCGCCGTACTTCGCCGCCGTCCACGTTCATCACGTAGATCTCACCGGAGTCCGAGTGGCGCCGCGACACGAACGCGATCTGCTGACCGTCTGGTGACCAACTCGGGGATCCATCGCGCGCTTCATGCTCCGTGAGACGAGAGACGACTCCGGAGGCGATATCCAGCAGATAGATCTCCTGATTGCCATCCCGATCGGAGGCGAATGCCAGAGCCTCGCCATCGGGCGACCACGAGAACCCGTAGTCCATCGCAGGATGGGCAGTCAGGTTGACGACCGAGTCCCGGCCGAGATCGAAGAGGAAGATGTCGCTGTTCCCGTCGCGGTCCGAGACGAATGCGATCTGGTCGCTCTCCGGCCGCTCATCCGATTCAGCCGGGGCGCACCCCATGAGCAACGAAACGATGGCTGCCAGTACTCCGACACTCTTCCACATTGGAGTCTCCTTTACCGTGGTCGCGTTCGCCAGACTTACTCGCCCGCCGGAAGGCCCGTTGGGGAGGAGCCCCCAAGAGCTTCGATCCGCCGGTCGTAATTCCGGGCCCCCGTCCACCTCAGCCACTCGAGCCCGAAGAGCCCGAAGAGAAGGACGAGCGCCATTCCGAGAATGAGACCTCCTCCACCTTGAGTGAAGCTCCACCACAACCAGGCGTCTGCGGCGGCTACGCCAATCTGATGCAGCCGCCGTTTTCGGACCCACTCGTCCCGCTCTCCCTCCAGCTCGAAGCGCTTCAAGACCAGGGGGTCGGCAGGGGCCGGTCGCTCGGGGAGGTTCGCCACGGGCTTTTCTCTGAAGGGAAGGTGCGCTGCCGGGCCGGAATCTAGCAGCGGCACCCTCGCGTCCTTCAGGCCTGCACCAGCCCCGCGAGCCAGTCCTCGAGCTGAGCGCCCAGCTCGACCGCATCGAAGCGTTCCTCCGCTCGCCGCCGGGCGTTCACTTCCATGCTCTCGCGCTTCCGGTCGTCCTCGAGTAGCCGGCGGACTCCGCGCCCCAAAGCCTCGGGATCCCGCTGGGTGAGGACGCCGACGTCCGGTGTGACGATGGAGTCCACGCCGCCACCCTCATACGCGACGCAGGGTGTCCCGCCGGACAACGCCTCCGCGTAGATGATCCCGAAGTGCTCCTTCTTGACCGGAGCGGCGACGAGCAGGGTAGCGCCGTTGATGAGGAACGCCTTGTCGGCGGCCGGCACGAAGCCCAGGCATCGACCCCGGTCCGCCAGATCATTCTCGAGTTGCGGTCGCAGCTCACCGTCTCCGATCAAGACCGTATACGCCAGGTCAGCATATTCCCGGGCGGCGGCGACGACATTCTGGGGACCCTTCGAATGGGTGAGCGCCCCCGGGCAGATCACGTAGCGGGCGGGCAGGTCGTATCGCGCGGCGACTCCGTCATCCCGCCCGGGGTGAAACTCGTCGAGGTCGATGCCACAGGGGAGAATCAGGAAGCGCTCCTTCTCGACGTCGACCAGCGGACGAACGAGGAAATCCCGAACGTACTCGGTGGTGACCAGCAGCCCGTCTGCGTGCCGGATGGCCTCGGCGATCTCCGCCCAGAGCCCGTCGTCGTACCCACCGGAATGCCGAGGCTCCACTCCGGTACCGTGCAGGAACAGAGCGAAGGGCTTGCCGGCGCGTGTACAGACGCGTCGGGCCGCGAGGGCCACCAGATTTCCGTGGTGGGCGATGACGACATCGAGGTCGTCGATGTGCGCCGCGAGGACCTCTTCGTAGTGGACCACCAGGGCGCTCGCCTCTTCATGGTCCATCGTGGAAACCGCCTTCTGCGCTTCTCCAGCGGAGGGCAGGTACTCGTGCACGGGCAGCGTGGGCCCGGGCAGTGGGACATCGACGTTCACGGCACCTGCGATCCCCCGCCCCATGCCGGGGTGCATGAACACGACGTCGTGGCCGCGATCGAGTAGTTGGCGTCCTTGCTGTCGAGCGACCTCACCACTCCCGCGTCCAGCGTTCAACAGCATCATGCCGATCTTGATGGGACTATCCTCTGCTCATGGGTCGCTCGGACTAAGGAGATCGTCGACGGCACGACCTCGCCGACGGCCAGCTACCAGGTCTCTCCCGCGCGAGATCATCCCGTCGTGCCGACTGGCCTCGGTGGCAGGCCGAGCCTCGCGAGAAGCGCGGGGAACCGCGGATCGTCGAACAGGTTGCCGAGCAGCGGATTGGTTCTCACGTAGGCCACTCTGCGGGTGTGTTGCTCGACCGCCCTGTCCAGCCACGCGAAGGCCTCGTCGAGCTCCCCCCGGTACGCGTACGCTTCGGCTACGGCCACCGTGTTGATGTCCGCGAAGCGTTCGATGAGCTCGGCGAGCGCGGCGTCGGACTCTTCAGCTCGCCCCAGCGCGTGGTAGATGAGCGGAAGCGCCGCGACGCCCCATTGCTCATCGACGATGTCTTCGATCGCGTCGAACGCCCCGTCGGCGTCACCGGCGAGCAGCCGCGCGTTGCTGATGCGATAAGACGTGAACACGTCGGCCGGCGCGAAGGTGAGGGCGGAGCCCCAGGCCTCCGCGGCCTCGGCGAATTCCCCCTGAGCGTAGTGTGCGTACGCCAGGCCGCTATGAGCGAGAGGGTTGAGCGGGTCGAGTCGCAGCTGAACCTCGGCCAGGCGCTTTGCTTCATCGACCTCTCCGTATGCGGCTGCGAGGGTCGCCCCGTTCCCGAAGACTCGGGGGTCGTTCGGCCCCGTCCTCAGTGCCTCGGCCATGGTGGTCCGGGCCGCTTCCCAATCCCACTGTACGATGCCGAGGGTCCAGGCCCGACGCGACAAATCGAGCGGGTCGTCGGGATCGAGCCGGCGAGCCATGGCGATGTCCGAGCTCTGCCGTGCATTCGCGGAATCACTCGGCATCAACCCGACCAGTGCCAGGTTGGCCCAGAGGGCCCCTCGCTGCCCCCAGGCGGGCGCGAAGTTCGGATCGAGGTCGATGGCGCGGTTCAACAGCCCGACGGCTCGGGTCATGCCGGCTTCCGTGCGCCGGTCGGCGAAATGACGCGCCTCGAGGAACAGGTCGTAGACCTCAGTGGTCGCCGGCAGCGGCCGGTCCAGTACGTCGCCGAGCAGCGACACCCTCAACTCGTCGACCACCTGCGACGCGATCTCGTCCTGAACCCGGAACACGTCCTCCGCCGATCGGTCGAACTGGTTCGACCAGATCTCCGACCCGTCGGACCCGCTGCTCAGCCGCACCGTGATCCGGAGCGCGTCGCCGATCCGCCGCACGCTGCCCTCTAGAACGTGTGCGACTCCCAGGGTGTCGGCGATCGCGCGTACGTCGAGGCTCTGCCCCTTGAATTGAAATGAGGATGTGCGGGCGATCACCCGGAGCTCGGGAACCCTGGCCAGCAGGTTGAGCAACTCTTCGGACACGCCGTCCGAGAACCACTCCTGGTCGCGGTTCTCACTCATGTCCGCGAACGGGAGGACGGCGATCGAACGGTCGTCCACGACTTCGTCCGCCGAGGGGCTCGCGCTCCACACGAACTTGTCGACCATGAAAAATGCCACCGCGACCGACAGCGCGCCGATGGTCAGGCGATTGAGGCGCTGCCCCGTCACCTCGGTGATCGACTCGCTTCGGTCGACCTCGCGTTCTCGCTTCAGGCCTTCCGGGGTGATCTCGAAGAGCCAGCTGAACGCCAACACCAAGGGAAAGCCGACTCCCAAGGCTCCGAGCAGATACCGAATCGCGGAGTCACCGAGACCGAACGCCGGGAACAGCACGTCACCGACTTGGAGCACCAGCCACGAAGAGACGAGGTACCACGCCGCGACGCGGAACATGTTCCGGCGCTTGATTTCGGCGAGGACACCGCCCCCGTTTTCGGACATGACGCGACTCCGGCTCCTGCGAGAGAACCAAGCGACGATTGCGCTTTGTCATGCGTACGCCGTGCGAACGAGACTGCGCCTTCGTGTCGCGCTTCCGCAACTGGCTGCACGCGTCGAGCCGACATTGGTGCCCCACCTCAGCTGCCGAATCTCTCGATGATCCAATCGGTGATCAGCTCGAGTGCTTCGACGGAGAACGACTCCTCGAGCATCCCGTACTCCATCATGGATCCCGTCCGAGCGGTCTGAAACACGTGGTTCAGGTCTGGGACGACCATCGTGGTCACATCGGGGTTCCCGGCGGATTCGAGTGCCTCCCGAATCGCCGGCAGGTTCTGCTCCGGGTAGTTGATCGTGTCCAGGCTCCCCGTCAGCGCCAGCGTGGGCACGCGGACCGTGCGGAGGATCGAGTGGGCGTCGAGCGTGACCTGGGCGTGGTACCACGGTCCCAGGAAGAGCGCGAGCTGGGCCTCGGGATCCTGGGGCAGCATCGGGTCCCGGGGGACTCGGCCGCTTGCCAACAGGTCCAGAGCGTCACGGACCAGGTCCGGGTGGGTCTCGCGAGCCTGCTCCAAGCCCGCCCCACCGACCTCCTCGACCCACTCGACGATCTGGTCGAAGGGCTCGAGTGCCCGCGCGATGGTCGCGCTGTCCAGGCC
>JAHHMJ010000486.1 GCA_018678395.1 Gemmatimonadota bacterium
CGATAGAGCGGCTCCGCCATGGTGTGCAGGTCCATCAGCGCGTCCTGCCGGTGCCGGCGGTCGGCCAGGGTCATCGTCCGGCGCGGATCGGGCTCGATCGTGACGGAAGCCGACGACTCGGTCCCGCCGACCGAGAGCGCGACGGTGTAGGTGCCCGGCAGGACGATCGGTCCGGGTGGCGCCCCGCCGCCGCCGAAGCCACCGCCACCGCCCGGTCCGCCGCCGCCGCCACCCGCGGAGGGCTCGGGCGTGAAAGGCGGATCGTGCCGCCAGTCCCACATGATCTCGTGGACGCCCGCGTCCTCGGCGACCTCGAAGGTCCGTACCACCGTACCGGAAGCGTCCCGGACGACCAGCTCGGCGTCCGCCGCCGAGGTGTCGCCGTCGTCGTCCGGCTCGCCCTCTCCGTCGCGCAGGTAGTACCGAATGCGGGCGCCGCGGGGCGGGTTGGGGGCCGAATAGGTCGCGCCGTAGAAGGGCCAGTCGCCCTTCTGCGCCCACATCGTGCTCGTCCGCATCGGGAAGACGTGGCCGGCCTCTGCGAGCACCTCGTCTGTGAGCCGCTCGAGCGGAGTGACGTCGGCCATGATGTAGATGGAGCGGCCGTGGGTGCCGACGATGAGGTCGTTGTCGCGCGGATGGATCTGCAGGTCGTCGACCGGCACCGTCGGCAGGTCGTTCTTCAGCCGCGTCCAGCTGCCGCCTCGGTCCACCGAGAACCAGATCCCGACCTCGTTGCCGACCATCAGCAGCGAGGCGGTCTGGGGGTGCTCGATGATGACGTTGATCGACTCGTCGGGCAGCCCTTCGTGGATCGCCTGCCAGGAGTCCCCGAAGTCCTCACTGACGTACGCGTACGGCGCGTAGTCGTCGTTGCGATGGCCGTCGAAGGTTGCGTAGACCCGGCCCGGCTCGTGCGCCGAGGCGACGACGCGCGACACGTAGGTGCGCTCGGCGAGGTCGGGGATGCGATCCACGATGTTGGTCCATGTCGCACCGCCGTCTCGCGTAACGTGGACGTTGCCGTCATCCGAGCCCGCGTAGAGCACATCGGCGTCGAACGGCGACTCGGCGATCGTGGTGAGATTGCCGTAGGTCGAGATGCCGTCGTTCTTCGACATCATCGGCTCGGAGCCGAGTACGCCCATGATGCTCAGGGTATCTCGATCGATGTTCTTCGTGAGGTCGGGGCTGATCTCCTCCCAGGACACACCGCGATCGCGCGAGCGCATCATGTATTGCGACCCGAAGTAGATCGTGGCCGGGTCGTGGCTCGACATGACGAGCGGGGTGTGCCAGTTGAAGCGGTAGGTCTTCGTAGTATCGCCCTCGGCGCGGGGCCCTACGATTGGCTTGAGGGCCGTTTTCTCACCCGTGATCACGTCGTAGCGGTTGAGGTTTCCACCCTGCGTCTCCGAGAAGACGATGGTCGAGTCGGTCGGGTCGACGATGGTGGTGAAGCCGTCTCCGTACGCGACCTCGTACCAGTCCTGATGGCGGATGCCGTGGAAGGACAGATTGTTCGAGGGACCGCACCACGGGTCGTTGTCCTGGAGTCCTCCGCACACGTAGTAGGGTGTGCGCATGTCGTAGGAGACCTGGTAGAACTGTCCCAGCGCGATGTTGTCGAACATGCGCCAGTGGGCACTCCCGTCCCACGACGCCGAGATGCCGCCGTCGCTGCCCAGGATCAGGTGGTCGGGGTCGTTCGGATTGATCCACAGCGCGTGATGATCGACGTGGATCTGTACTGCGCCGTCGTTCCGGAACGTCCGACCGCCGTCGTCGGAGATGGCGAGCTGCGTGCGCAGCACGTAGATCCGATCCGGATTGCTCGGGTCGATCCGCACCTGGGAGTAGTACATCGGGCGCGGGTTGGTATTGGACATCTTCTCCCAGGTGTCGCCCCGGTCCTCCGAGCGGAAGAGACCACCCTGACGCTGTCCACCGCCTCCGCCAAAACCACCGCTCGAGGCGTCGGCTTGCACGATGGCATAGACGAGGTTGCCGTTGCCGCGGAAGACGTCGACGCCGATGCGGCCCTTGTCCCCCGAGGGGAGCCCCTCCGTCAACTCGGTCCAGCTGTCGCCGCCGTCGACCGTGCGGTACAGACCGCTTCCCGGCCCACCGCCGTTGAAGCCCCAGCCGGTGCGGCGCCGCTGGTACATGGCGGCGAACAGCGTCTTCGGATCGCCCGGATCGATGGCGAGGTCGACGGCGCCCGTGTGCTCGTCGACGTAGAGCACCTTCTCCCACGTCTCGCCGCCATCCGTCGTGCGGAAGACGCCGCGCTCCTCGTTCGGTCCCCAAAGATGGCCGAGGGCCGCGACCCAGACGATGTCGGGATCGGTCGGATGAATGACGATTCGCCCGATGTGGCGCGTGTCCTCGAGTCCCATGTGCGCCCAGGTGTTGCCGCCGTCCGTCGACTTGTAGACGCCGTTGCCGTAGGGGGACGACTGCCGGTTCTGGGGCTCGCCCGTGCCGACCCACACGAGGTTCGGGTTGGGCTGATGGATCGTCACGTCGCCGATCGACGCGTTGGGCTGCTCGTCGAAGAGCGGGATCCACGAGGTGCCGTGGTTCTCGGTCTTCCACAGGCCGCCCGATCCGGTGCCCATGTAGAAGACCTGTGGCGAGGCCTCGACCACCGCGAGATCCGAGATGCGCCCGCCCATCAGTGCCGGGCCGACCTCCCGGAACGTCAGGTTACCGAAGACATCGGAGCGATCGGGCTGGGCTGCAGCGTGTGTCGGGGCGAAGAGCCCTATTGCAACCGCGAGTGCGGCAGCCAGAGTCAGCAGGCCTCCCGGCATACGGGATTGGGTCGGCGGGGTCGGTCGGGGGCGGTTCGGGATCATGGCGAGCGGCGACGGGGGTGGGGTCGGTCAAGGGCAACGCTCAGGGTACGGGCGCACCGCCGTCCAGTCCACAAAGCATGCGGCAGGCTCCGCGGAGCGCCCCAGGGCCATTAGCTTCCGGGCCATGTCGAAACCCTCCGAGTCTCCCGATCAGGGGACGCCGCCCGAGCGCGCCGCCGACCCCGCTGGCGTCACCGACCCCGCTGACCTCGAGTCGCAGATCCGGGCCGCGGCCGATCTGCTCGAGCGCATCGTGGACGATCGATCGATCCTGGCCCACGTGGACACCGACGTGCAGCGTCGCCTGGTTCACGCCGCCGGGAAGGTCTGGACGCCCGACGAGACCCGTCGTCGTCAGCTCACGCGCGCACTGGCCAAGCGCAGAAAGGCGGAGGCGGCGCAGAAGGCGGACGAGGCGCTGAACTCCACCGGGATTCGCACGCTCCGGCGCAAGCCGACGTTCACCACACCGAACGTCTTTCCGCCGTCGGAGGCGGGGATCGAGGGCGGGGCCGAGGCCCAGCGGACGAAGCCCGCGGAGGTCGGCCGCCAGCACTGCTACGTCTGCAAGACCGGCTACTCCGAGATCCATCATTTCTACGATCAGCTCTGCCCGCCCTGCGCGGCGTTCAACTTCGCGAAGCGGGGTGAGCTGGCCGATCTGTCCGGGCGCGTGGCGCTGCTGACGGGGGGGCGCGTGAAGATCGGATACCAGGCGGGCATCAAGCTGCTGCGATGCGGCGCCGAGTTGATCGTGACCACGCGCTTTCCCCGCGACGCGGCCGCGCGCTACGCCCGCGAGGCCGATTTCGAGGAGTGGGGGCACCGGCTCCAGATCTACGGCCTGGACCTGCGCCACACGCCGAGTGTGGAGGCGTTCTGTGCCGAGCTGCTCGCCACCCGGGACCGCCTGGACTTCATCATCAACAACGCCTGCCAGACGGTGCGGCGTCCGCCGGAGTTCTACGCCCACATGATGGAGGCCGAGACGGGCGCGCTCGACGGCCTGCCCGAGAGTGCGCAGAAGCTGCTCGGGGCGTACGAGGGGCTCCGGGGGTACGCGCTGCTACCGGACGGTGCGGGGGTGGCGGTGGCGGGCGAGTCGGGTCGCGTGGCGGAGGTCGAGGGAGCGGCCGAAGCCCCGGGACTGACCCATGCGGCGGCGCTCTCGCAGATCCCCCTGCTGCCGGAGGAGCGCGAGGCGCAGCGTGCCCTGTTCCCCGTGGGACGGCTCGATCAGGACCTCCAGCAGATCGACCTGCGCGAGACCAACTCCTGGCGCATGCTGCTCGCCGATGTGCCCACCGTCGAGCTTCTCGAGGTGCAACTCGTCAACGCCGTCGCTCCCTTCGTTCTGAACGCCCGGCTGAAGTCGCTGATGCTCCGCACGGAGAATCGCGACAAGCACATCGTGAACGTGTCGGCGGTCGAGGGTCAGTTCTACCGGAACGCCAAGACGACCCGGCATCCCCACACGAACATGGCGAAAGCCGCGCTGAACATGATGACGCGGACCTCGGCCACGGACTACCATAACGACGGCATCCACATGAACGCGGTGGACACCGGTTGGGTGACGGACGAGGACCCCGAGGCCATCGCGGCCCGGAAGACCGAGATCCACGGCTTCCACCCACCGCTCGACATCGTGGACGGCGCAGCGCGCATCGTGGATCCCATCATCACCGGCGTGAACACCGGCGAGCACGTGTGGGGCCAGTTCCTCAAGGACTACGAGCCGACGGACTGGTAGGCCCCTCCTACCCGAACCACCTGCCCAGCATCATCACCTTCTCCGGCCACGGCAGGAACGCGCTCTCGAAGCCCATGCGCGCGATCTGCACCAGCTCGTCCCAGGTGAAGCCCAGGTGGTGGTGGGCCCGCAGGTACTCGTCGGTCAGGGTGGTGCCTGAGACGAGGCGGTTGTCGGTGCACAGGGTGAGCTGCACCCCGTCGTCGAAGTAGCGGCGGACCGGGTGGTCGGCGAAGGTGCCAGCCACGCGCGTCTGCACGTTCGAGGTCAGGCAGATCTCGAGCGGGATGCGGTGGTCGCGGATGTAGCGCTCCAGGCTCAGGT
>JAHHMJ010000202.1 GCA_018678395.1 Gemmatimonadota bacterium
GCGGCGGGAGCAGCAGGCACCCCCGGCTGGGGGGCAGGTCCACGTGATCCTCGGCAATCACGAGCTGATGGTCATGACGGGAGACCTGCGCTACCTGTCCGAGGGCGAATACGATGCGTTCGCGGCCGAGGAGCCGCAGGCCGTGCGCGAGATGGCCTACGATTGGTTCGTCGCCCAGGCGCCCGACGAGTTCGCGGATGCGGAAGCGGCGCGCGAGGCCTTCCGGGAGGCGTTTCCGCCGGGCTACTTCGCGCTGCGCTCGGAATTCGCGACGGACGGGTACTACGGTCGTTGGCTCCTCGGCCTCCCGGCGATCGTCGTCATCAACGAGACGGCCTACGTGCACGCCGGACTTCCGGACCTCGTGGCGCAGATGCCGCTGGTAGACCTCAACCAGAGGATTTCCGCGGATCTCGTCGCGTACGTGCGATCCTGGGAGGCGCTGGTCGCCGCCGGAGATCTGCCGCGCTACGAGCGCCAGGACCCGAGGGTCTCGGCCGCCGAGGCGCTGTTCGTCGCCGACCCTTCCCGATGCATCGACGAACGCGCCGCGGTGTGCGAGCGCGTCGACGTCCCCGACGAGCCCGGCCCGCCGGCGGACGAGGATCTCGCAGCCGCGCTGGAACGCTTCATCGAGCTCAGCGGCTCGCCCGTCCTGTCGTCCGGCGGACCGATGTGGTACCGGGGTTCGGTGCTCTGCAAGCCCATCCTCGAAGAGCCCGTGCTGGAGGCGGCGCTGACCCGCCTGGGCGCGGATCGCGTCGTCGTCGGCCACACGCCGACCTTCGACCGCCGCGCCCACAGCCTCTACGACGGCCGGCTGATCATGATGGACACCGGGATGCTCGTGTCGTACTACGGGGGCCGGCCGGCTGCGCTGATCGTCGAGAACGGTGAGACCGTCGTGCAGTATCTCCAACCCGAGGAGCGCACGGCGCCGTTGACGGGCGGCCAGGCGATCGCCGGCAACCTGGACCGTGCGGCCGTGCTCACCGCTCTGGCCGAGGGTGAGGTGACGCTCGTCGGTCCGGCGGGTCTGGATCTGTGGCAGGCTCGCGTGCGCCACGACGGCGAAGATATCCAGGCCCTCTTCTACGCCGGTGAGGCCGGGAGGCTGGAGCAGGCTGCCTACGCGCTCGACGCGCTCATGGGCCTGGACCTGGTGCCGCCGACGGTGGCGCGTCGTGTCGACGACCGGGACGGAGCGCTGCAGCTCTGGTACTCGGACACGATCACCGAGAACCAGCGGAACGCCAACCAGTTCGCCATGAGCGGGTGGTGCCCCATCGAGCCGCAGGTCGACCTGATGTCCATGTTCGACGCCCTGACCTCGAACGGCAGCCGCAACGCGGCCAACACTCTCTATCGCGCGAGCCTGTGGAGCCTGCACCTCACGGGCCACGGCCAGGCCTTCGGGAGCGACCCTGCGCTCCTGGAGCCGGTCTCGGAGCTCGCGCTGGGGCCCGGCGTCGTGGCGGCTCTCAGGGCCCTGGACGAAGACCGCCTCGAGGACGCGATGGACGGGCTCCTGACCCGGGACCAGATTCGCGCGCTGCTGGCACGCCGCGACGCCATTCTCGAAGCGACTGGAGCGCGCTGAGGAGCGACGCGCTAGGGCGTCACGCTGAAGCGCTACCGTGATGAACGCATCATAACGTTGTCTTAATGTCCCGTTAACGTCGTCTGTGTGACAATCGCGTACCTACCGGCACCCGCAACGGAGACCAGCCTTGCGTATTCTCGTCGCGGAAGACAACAAGAAGGTTGCAAGCTTTCTAGAGAAGGGTCTCCGTGAGGAGGGGTACTCGGTCGACGTCGCCCACGAGGGAACGGAGGGCGCAATGAAGGCCCTTGTCTACGACTACGACCTCGTGCTCCTCGACGTGATGATGCCGGGCAAGTCGGGCCTCGAGATCGTGCGCGAACTGCGCAGCCGGGAGCGGACTGTGCCCATCCTCCTGCTCACGGCACGCGACGCCCGCGAGGACATCGTGCAGGGTTTGGACGCCGGGGCGGACGACTATCTCACCAAACCGTTCAGCTTCGACGAGCTTCTCGCCCGCATCCGCGCCCTCTTGCGCCGGGGAGGGGCCGAACGGCCGGACCGGCTGATCTACGACGATGTCGAGCTCGACCGGGTGAAGCACTCGGCCGCTCGAAAGGGCGAGCGTCTCGACCTGACGCCAAAGGAGTTCCAACTCCTGGAGTTCTTCCTTCTCAACCGGGAGAGGGTGATCCGTCGCACTGAGCTCCTCGAGAAGGTTTGGGACCTCAGCTTCGACCCCATGAGCAACGTTGTCGACGTCCACATCGCGCATCTCCGCCGGAAGCTCCGGGGTGCCGGAGGAGCTCCGCCACTGGTCCACACCATTCGGGGCGTGGGCTACGTCTTCCAGCGGGACGATCCCGAGTGAGGTCGTTCCGGGTTCAGTTGGCCATCCGGTTCACCGCGGCGATGACTGTCGCGGTCGCCCTGATTTCCGCGGGCAGCCTGTGGACCCTGCGAGTCATTCTCGACCGGGAACTCAATGCCGCGATCCTCAACGTAGCCTCGATCCAGGCGGCTTCCCTCGTGGACTCCCCCGACGGGGCCATGCATTTCCACGAATGGGAGTTGACGCCAGAAGAAGCGGTCTCGGTCCGGGATCTTATTCAGTACGCCCAAGTGTGGAGCGAGGGGGGGCTGAGTCTCTTGCGCAGCCAGTTCATGACCACCGACCTGCCACTCGACCGCGCCGCCCTCCGCCAGGCGACCGGCGGGGAAGTGGTCTGGCGGGAGCAGTCCTTCGAGGGCCTCCCAGTGCGTTCGGTCTACTACCCCCTCGGCCGCTTCGGCCCACCCCACGACCGTCACGTGCTTCAGGTGGCCGCTCCTCTCGCGCCCCGGGACCACATGTTAGACCGCCTCGCCGCCTTTTTCGCGGCTCTGGCGGGCGTAGTGCTCTTGGGCTCGGCGGCTGGTGGATGGTGGCTCGCTGGGCGGGCCGTCCGACCGGTGCACGACGTGATCGACCAGGCAGAGGAGGTGGGAGCGGAGTCCCTCGACCGTCGAATCGAGGCCTGGTCCGACACCCGGGAGTATCACCGCCTGGTCGAGGTCCTCAACACGATGCTGGGCCGGATCCAGCAGGCG
>JAHHMJ010000204.1 GCA_018678395.1 Gemmatimonadota bacterium
TTCACCAACTGGCCGGGAATGAGGGTCTCGAGGTTGAAGGTGGCCGCGGGCGGGGGATCGGTCGCGAAGATCTGGTCTCCGGGATCCGTGAGTCCCATGTCGCCCTGGATCACCATCGGCCAGCTGCCGGGGGCGTCGGGGCGGCTGGCGACGTCGGTATCCGGGGGCAGCAGGGTCAGGTCCCAGCCCTGCGATGGACGTCGGGCGCGGACTTGCCAGAGCCGTCCGTTGTCGGTGTTGAACGTCATCTCGTCGCCGACCTGAGCGTCGATGCGCCGACCCCCGAGATCGAAGCTGTACGTGCAGCCCGGATCCTGGAGGAACACGTCGACCTCGTAGTCGCCCAATCCTCCTTCCGGGAGCGGGGCCTCGACGCGGAGGGTCGACGTCTGGCCGCCGAGCGGGAGATCGAACGGAAGTGGCGCGGTGAAGGCGTAGCGCCAGGTCGTCGCGTTCAGCTGCGACACCTGGGCGTCGGGGTCGGGACTGCCCAGGTTGTCGGCCGCGACCGCCTGGCCATCCACGCGGAAGCGCAGGTCGTACAGGTGAGCGGCATCGGCGAGTTGCGAGCGCGCGGGCTCCTGATCGCTTTCGACGGCGGCACCGTCGCCGGGCGGGAATGCGACGGGGGGCCCGCCCGAGGTGTCGTCGGGATCGATGACACCGGTCACGTCGACCTCCATGCGCAGGCTGTCGGGGATCCCATCGCCCGCGAGTCCCTTGATCAGGAGTGTGTCACCGGGCATCAGGCCCTGGATCGCGTTGAGGGAGCCGGGGCGCTTGAGCGTCGGAGGGTCGTACAGCCGCAGCTTCTTGGACTCCTGGCCGTTCGGGTAGAGGCGGAGTTTCGCGCCCGCCGGACCCCACATCGGGCCGCCGCACCGGTTCGACAGGCAGGCCACGTGCAGCGCGTTCGAGGTGGTGGACCGTCGCTGGATCAACATGTAGAGCAGCCCGTAGATCGCCCGCGGATGCTGACTGGACCACACGCTGCCGTCCCATCCGAAGTAGGCGCTGCTCGAGCCGGAGAGCGCGTCAGCGAGGTACCAGTTGTCGTTGCGCCCCGTGTTGCAGCCGCCCATGTAGACCACCGCACGCTGAAGCCCCCCGTTGTTGCCGTACGTCTCGCGGAAGAAGGGTGTCTGGAGGCCCACCGCCACGTACTCTCGGCCCCGAACGCGAATCGTGGCACACCGAGCGCCCGGTGTGCCCCGATAGATGTCACCGATCTCACGGCAGACGGCGTCGAATCCACCTACCGGGTACTCCTTCAGGACACCCGTGCTGACCCACGTCATGCCATCGAAGGTGGCCCCATGGGTCGAGATGAAGACCGCATCGAAGGTGTCGAAGATCCCGAACAAGAAGGGGTCGACGTCTCCGTTCCTTTCGTCCCAGATGGCGTTGGAGTGCGCGTAGTCGGGAATCTGGCGGAGCTCGGCCATGTGCTCCGCGAAGCGTTCCCCGAACTGCCATTCGTACGGCTGCAGAAAGAGAGCCTTCTTGCGGTTCTGCAGGTCCTCGCGATCGGTACCCTTGCCGACGACGATGTTCGCGTTCGTCCAGATCGTGGGGGGGCGTGTGCGCTCGCCCGGGGTCCCGATCGGTGAAACGGGGTTGGCTCCGGGGTCGTCGTGGTCGAGATCGATGAGCACCGTCGGTTCGCTGCCCTCGATACGGAAATAGAGCGTGTGGTCGTCGGCGTCGGAGGCCACGACGCGGTCCTGCTGCCGGACCCACTCGAGCGCCGCCGCGAAGTCCGCACCCCGGTCGAGGATCGCGTTCAGCGAATCGAGGTAGGCGCTCTCCAGCTCGGGGATCGTCAGCTCGGGTGGTGGCGGCTCGCACGACGCCGGATCGGCCTCGCAGGGATCGATCGCAGCGGGATCGGTGCCGCCGTCGGAACAGGCGAGCACGGCGGTTGCGAGGGCGGCGACGACGGTCGTGGAGCGGCGCATGCGAGGTCCCGGTCGAAAGAGGAAGGGCTCAATGGGGCAAACGCAGGATGGCCGCGGGTGCCGCCTCCGAGCTGTTCCTGACCCAGTCCTACGAAGCGACCACGACCGGCCAAGTCATGAAGGCGCTGGGCATCGCCAAGCTGGTGAGGTTGCCGGTGGTGAGGCGGTAGGGGGAAAGTCCCCGTCGAGCGTGCTCGCAGATCTCGATCGTGGACATCGTCGTGGTACGAGGTGCGGGCGTGGAGGTGACTTTCTATCTATTCTGCGGTCCTAGGATATGAGAAACAGGGATCCCGAGAGACGATAGAAGGAGCTTGACCATGGCCAACCATCCACGGAATGCGTTCCCCGCGACCCTCATCGCGAGCACGCTCGCCGTCGCCGCGGTTATGCTGGCATGCCCCGCTGCCGTCGAAGCCCAGGGGCTCACGCTCGACCGCAGCCACGAGGTGGGCTCGGCCATGGCCCTGGTCGAGGGGCGGGATGCCGATCTGATTCGCGACGAGATGACGACGGCGACCGAGCTCCGCTTCCGGCTCGAAGCCCGCATCGAGGATCTCGAAGACCTGCTTGCCGAGGCCAAGGCCAGGGTCGAGGTGAAGAAGAACGAGATCGAGATCATCGAGACGGAAAAGAACCTCGCCGATCGGCAGGAGCGCGACACCGAAAAGGAACGGCTCGAGGCCGAGAAGAAGTACGAGGAGGCCGTGAAGAAGGTACTCGAGCGGACCGTCACCTACCGCGAGCGCGAGATCGAGCTCGCTGAAGCACAGCGGGAGGCCGCCCAGGCGGCGATCCGGGTCCACGAGCGCGAACTGGCCCTCGTGCGCGTCAACGACGAGTTCGCGGCTCTGCAGGGCTCCGGTGGTGTCCGGTCGCTCGAGCGAGCCATCCGGCTCGAACGCGACGTCTCGGATCGGGAGAAGGAGCTGCTGGAGAGCCTCCGCGATCGGGCCCGTCGCAAGCAGAGCGAGTCCGAGCGCGAGCGGCGCGTCTACGAGGCGCAGCTCGAAATCCTGGAAGCCCGCAAGGACCTCCGAGAGATCGAGAACTGAAGCGCTTGTCGCGTCCGGCACCGCTGTCGACCAGCAACTCCTTCGCCCCGGGACACCGCGTCCGCATCGAGGTGTCGAGCTCCTGAGGCTCACGACCCATCCAGGCATTGCTGGATTCCCCTGGGGGGGCCGAGATTCAGAGCATGACGAGCGACGGGGATCTCCTGGCGGTTTCCCGCCTCACACCGGAGGCCAAGCTGCGTGTGCTATCCGGGATGATCCACCAGGCGTGGACCCTCAAGGAAGCCTGGCTGCGGTTGCGACACCCGGAGGCATCGGATGCCGAGATCCGAAGGCGAGCTCGAGAGATGGTCGGTGAGCGAAGCTCCTGATCTCATCGGTCTGTTCATTCGACCGCTCGAGGACGCAGGGGTGGAATACATGATCACCGGAGGCGTGGCCTCGGTGATCTACGGGGACCCCCGATTCACCCGCGACGTGGACATCGTCGTCGAACTGAACACCTCCGGTATCGCCGACTTCATCGGGGCGTTCGACTCCGAGGACTTCTACCTGCCGCCCCCTGAGGTTCTCGAAGAAGAGGTCGGCCGGCCCGAAGGCGGGCACTTCAACGTCCTTCACCACGACACGGCCCTGCGTGCGGACGTCTACCTTGCCGGCGAAGTCCGCCTTCATCGATGGGCGCTGGACCGGGTCGTCCGCCTGCCCGTGGGTGCTACCACGATCTCGGTGGCTCCCATCGAGTACGTGATCCTCCGGAAGCTGCAGTACTTCCGGGACTCGGGCTCTGATCGGCACCTGCGCGACATCTCGATGATGCTGAGGCTGAGCGGAGACACGGTCGACCGCGACGCGCTGAAAGAGTGGTGCGAGCGCCTAGAGCTCGAGCATCTGCTCGAGACCGCGGCGCGATTCGATCCCGAGGGGTGACTCGGCGGGGGGGGGCGGCGTTCAGTAAGACCGAGGGCCTGGTGGCGAACGATGGGACCCACCACTCGGCAGAGTACCCGTCGGTGATCAGGTTGCCGGTGGTGAGGCGGTAGGGAGGGGCTCGCCCACGGCCCCCTGCCGGGGCTTACGCGCACTCCTCAGGCAGAAACGCTCCGCCGGGCCCGGCCGACCACGCCGCCACGTCCCAACTGGCAGGCGCCCCGGCGGCCGGGTACGTTCGGTCCACTCCTGACCGGGCCGGCGCGAGGCGATCGAGATGACAGCCAACGGGAACGTCGTCGGAGACTTCGACGGGTTTCTACCCTCCTTTCTCGCTCGAAGACTCGCAGACCGAGGCAGCCTACCCGCAGCGCCCACCTCGCATTCGATGCGCGCGGTCGTCCTGTTCGTGGACATCGTCGGGTTCGCGAGAATGACCGAACGACTCGCCTCTTCCGAGGGCCGGCGGGGCACCGAGCTCGTCTCGCGGATCGTGAACCGCGAGCTCGATGCGGTGGCCGAGCGGATCCTTGCGAATCGAGGGGACCTCATCGTATTCGCCGGTGATGCGGTGATCGCGATCTGGCCCTACGGCAACGGCTCGGCAGCGGCTACGGCCGCGCGATCCGCCGCCGCCGCCGCGATGGCGGTGGTCCGTTCATCGCGCGGCGGAGCGGAAGACGCACCGCACTCGGTCGCGGTCCGCGCGGCGATCGGCATCGGGGACCTCGACGCCTTCGAGGTCGGTGGTGTGGAGGATCGCTGGCGGGTCTTGGTCGCGGGCCCGGCGATCGAGGACGCGGTCCGCGCCGACCGACACTCGAGCCTCGGACGTGTCGTCCTCTCGCCGGCCGCCCGGGGAGCCGCCGGCTCGTCCTGCAGGGGCCGCGATCTCGACGAGGGCTTCCTGGAGCTCTCCGAGGTGCTCGAAGACCCGCATTCGACCGACCCAGAGCCGAGAACGGCGCGGGCTCCGGCTCTCCCTGCCGGTCTCGGCTCCGCGTACATCCCCCAGGTCGCGGTCGATCGGGTCCGGGCGGGCCACGGTGCGTGGCTGGCCGAATTCCGCAAACTCTCGGTTCTGTTCATTCGCCTCGACGGAGACGCCGGTGCTTCACGCGTCTCGGCGAGCCGGATCCAGACCGCGGTCGTCGCAACGCAGAGGCTCCTGTCCCGGTACGACGGAGAGCTCTACAACACGCTGGCCGACGACAAGGGAACGGTTCTGATCGCGGTGTTCGGGCTCCCGAATCAATCGCACGAGGACGATGCGGCACGGGCGGCGATCACGGCGATCGACCTGCAGGCCGAACTCGAGGGCGGCGAGATCGCGACGTCGATCGGCCTGTCGTCCGGAGTCGCCTATTGCGGGCTCTACGAGGCGGCGTCGCGACGGCAGTTCATGGTCATCGGATCCGTGATGAACATGGCGGCACGGCTCATGACGCGGGCGGACGGATCGCTCGTGTGCGACCGGCCGACCGCGGACCGGCTCGGCTCTCGCCCCGACGTCGAAGTCCACCCCGCGGGCACAGTGGTCGTCAAGGGCAATTCGGAGCCCGTCGAGTTCTTCCATCCGGCTCGGTCGTCTCGCCCTGCGCCCCACCACAGTGGAGCGGAAGCCGCCCCGATGGTGGGCCGGGAACGCGAGCTGGGCCAGTTGACGCGACTGGCGGAACGAGTGGGTGTGGACCGGGCGCGCGCCCTCGCCCTCGTCGAGGGTGAGTCCGGGTCCGGCAAGTCGCTTCTGGCGGGACGGGTACTCGAGGCGGCTCGAAACCGCGGGCTCCCGAGCTTCGTCGGCCGGGTGAGCGACCTCGAGCGTCACACCCCCTACTTCCCGTGGCGGAGCGTCCTCGTGTCCCTCCTCGGGCTCGGGCCGAGTGCCGCCGATCTTTCGGCTCGACTCGAGCAGCTGGGACTGTCGGACGAACTCGTGCGGGCCGCGCCGCTCCTGGGGTCCGTCCTGGGCGTCGATGTCGACGACAACGAATGGACCGCGGCGCTCGGCCCGGAGAGCCGCGCCGAGGTGACGCGCCGCCTCGTGGTGTCGGTCGTCGATCGGGGCATCCGGCCCGCGGGAGTCCTGTGGATGGACGACGCCCATCTCATGGACAGCGCCTCCCGGGCGGTCCTGCTGGACGTCCTGCGCGGCGACGCCGGCCTTCTGGCGATCCTGACGCAGCAACCGACCCAGCCATTCCCGACCGAAGACGTGCCGCCCGACGTGGAGGTCCAACGGATCCACCTCGGTGGACTGGATCTCGACGCGCAACGCAGCGTGATCGCCGCCGCTCTCAGATGCGAAGGGGTGGACGGCAACGTGGTGGACTGGATCGCCGAACAGACGGGCGGCAATCCCCTTTTCTCCCAGCAACTGGCACTCGGGCTCCTGGAGACGGGCCAGGTCGAACTCATCGGCCCGCAGGCGAGGTTCTCGGACCTGACCGAGTTCAACCTCGATTCGGATCACCCGACCCCACTGAGCTCCGCGCCCTCACTCGAGTCCGCGATCACGAGCCGCGTCGATGCGCTCGACGTCGACGCGCAGCTGGCCCTCAAGGTCTTGAGCGTGATCGGCCACGCCATCGATCAGGAGGCCGTGGCCGAGGTTCATCCGACCCACCCGCCACCCGAAGCTCTTTCGGACCTGCTCGGCGAGCTCGAGCGCCGAGGGATGGTTCACGTCGAGCGTGACCTCGCGGCGCCCCGGGTTTCGGTCGCGCACTCGTTGATCCGGAGGGCGGTCTACGACGCCGTCCCCTTCTCCCTGAAGAAGGTGCTCCACGAGAAGGTGGCCCGCTGGCTCGAGTCGACGGAGGCACCCCAGGTCCGCACCGATCACTCGACGCTCGCCCACCACTGGCTGGGAGCGGACGAGGGCGAGAAGGCCCTGCCCCACCTGGCTGGCGCGGGCCTCGATGCGCTGATAGTCCACGCCAATCTCGAGGCCGTCCGCTTCTTCTCGAAGGCGCTGGAGCTGGCCGACGCCCTCGGCCCCCACCTGGACCGAAACGACCGTGCCCGTATCGGCGGGTGGAGGGTCGGAAGGGGCAGAGCGTACAGTAACCTCCAGCACTATCCGGACGCGGTTCGAGAACTCACCTCCGGGCTTCAGGCGCTCGGCGAGAGGGTCCCGAGCTCACCCGCGGGCCTCTCCTTCGCCGGGGCCGCCGCGCTCGGGATCCACATGGTTCGCCGGCTCGGACCGCGGCGGAAAGTACCGCCCGGGGCACGCCGTGAAGAGCTCCTGCGGCTCAGCCGGGCCTACGAGAGCCTGATGGAAGCCAGCTACGTGTCGGGCGACCAGGCCCGCACCTTCCTCGCCGCCCTCCGAGCCGTGAATCGGGCCGAGGCGGCGGGCCCTTCTCCCGAGCTGGCCCGCGGGTATGCGACACTGGCCTCGATGATGGGGTTCGTGCCCCTGCACCGGGCCGCCCGGGCATACGGAACGAAGGCTCTGGCCACCGCCCGGGCCGTGGGCGACCCCTCGGGTCTCACGTGGGTGCAGCTGGCGCTCGGCGTCTATCACGAGGGCCGCGGCGAATGGGGGCCCGCCGTCGAACTGCTGGAAGAGGCCAGCGAACTCGCCCTGCAATCCGGGAACCGCAGGCGATGGATGGACTGCCAGGCTCACCTGGCCCAGGTGTCCATCCTGGTCGGGCGGCCCGCCCGGGCCCGCGAGCGGGTCGATCGGGCGCTGGATCGATTGCGGGCACAGACTCGAAGCGGCGCTCCGCGAGCCGCCGACATGCCCAAGGGCACGGGCCAGTTACTGCGCGTGCGTGGTCATGCTCTTCTCGCTTTGGGCGAGACCGAACGCGCCGCCGCCGAGTTCGGCCTGCTTCGCGCCTACCTGGCTCGATACGGCGTCGAGGATGACAGCACGAAGGCCTTTCAAGCGGTCAACACCCTTGCCGTGGAGCGCGCTCGCCGCTGGTCGGGCTCCGACGACACGGCCGGGAGCAACCCCGCCTCGCCGGTCGACCTCCCCTTCGCCCCCGCCGTTGATTGGGTCGTCGAATACGAAGCCATCGCCGATGCGCTTCTGGATCCGAGCGCCGTCCCGCCGCCGAATCGGGGCCCGGCGAAGGGATCCGTCGATGCGGCACTCGTGAAGAACGCCGCTCGGCACGCCCGGGTGTTCGCGGTCAGCCGCCCGGTCGCCCAGATCCTCGAGGCGAGGCTGTCGAGGGCGGGCGTCGAGGCGAGGCTCGATCGGCTTCGGCGCGCCGCAGAGCTCGCGCGCGGCATGGGGCGGCCGATCGTCGAGGGATCCGCGTGGCTCCATCTGGG
>JAHHMJ010000129.1 GCA_018678395.1 Gemmatimonadota bacterium
GGTCGCATCCGGATCGACCAGGACCGGCCTGATTCCCCGACTGGCCCGGGCCTCGGCGACCAACCGCTCCATGCGGGCGTCGAGCGAAGGCAGGTGCGGAGCCATGCGCGCCAGCGTGACGATCATCGAGTCCGGGGGCGCCGGAAGCAGCGTGATGGCGTACCCGGGCACGTTGTCGGCGATGATCGCGCCGTTGCGATCGAAGACCGTGCCGCGGGGCGGCGGCAGATCGAGCGGTCGGAGCCGGTTCGACTCGGCGGTCAACTGGTACGTGCTCGAGCCGAGCACCTGGACGCGAAAGAAGGCGAGCGCCAGCAGTCCCATGAGCCCGACCAGAACGCCGTAGAGCAGGCGCACCCGATGTCCCCGTGCAAGCGGATGATTCGGATTCACGACCGCCCTCCCGTCTCGAGCCAGTTGCCGAAGACCCGCACCAGGACGAGCCCCACGACGGCAACGTAGACCGACGCCACCGTTGCGTCCACGAGGAGCGCCCGCTGGAGCGGTTCCCGCACGTCCGGCGCCGTCATGGTCCACTGGATGCCGTCGCGCACCCACTTGCCCACGAAGAGATACAGAGCCACGAAGGTCGCGGACTCGCCGACGAAGAGGTCCCGCGTCCGTGACGCCGCGGCTCCGACGACCGTCATCGCCACCGTCGAGGTCCCGAAAGCGAGCGCGTTCAGCGCGTCTTCGAGGAGTCCCAGGACGAAGCCGATGCCCGCTCCCGTGCCCATACGCACCTCACGGGCGAGCACCAGGAGGCCGAGCGTGGACAGGTCGGGCGCACCCGCCCTCAGGGAGAAGCCCACGTGCAGGACGAAGTGCAGGACCATCAGGACGACCGCACCGACGACGACGAGGAGTCTCACTGGGCACCTCCGGACGACCTGTTCCCACCGCGGAGACGGGCCACGGAGTCCCGAAGCGCCTCGACCCGCGCACGCAGCGCCGCGAGCGAATCGATGCGCGCCGTCTCTCGGGCCCATCGGTCCGGTCGGGTGCCGGTCTCCCCCTCCGGCCAGATCACGGCACCGTCCGCCAGCATCGCCGCCGAGTCCGGCGGCGTCACGACGAGCACCTGATCCATGTCACCGGGGAGGACGTAGGGCTGGACCCAATACGCCGTGATCCACCCACCCTCCTCTTCGGCGAGTTCGACGACCCGACCGATCGGGATGCCACGGGGAAAGATGCCCCCGGTCCCCGCCGTCACGATCTCGGCGCCCGGGTCGAGGCGGGTGTGGTACGGTGTTCCCGTCAGCAGAAGGCGGTCCTCTTCCCTGAAGAGCCCGCGACGCGATTCGATCATGCCGTACACCGCCCCGTCGCGGCTCATCGCGCTCGCACGGAAGTCCGGGTGGGTCCAGTCCATACCGATCGCGCTCCCGGGGCGCACCTCGCGCAGCACCCCTCCCAGACCCTCGCGCGTCAGAATCGGGGCCCGCGGCGGCACGCCGTCGTCAGCTCCGAGGTTGAGCAGGAAGATGCCCTCGGAGCCCTGCGTGCCCGGCCGCAGCACCTGTGCGGCCCGCCAGGGCGCCTCGGCGCGCTCCGACAGCCCGAGAAGCGCGCGCAACCTGCGGTTCTCCTCTTCGAGCGTGGAGCGCGCGACCAGCCGCGCGGTCGCCGAGTCGAGCCGCGCCTGCAGCACCTGCACGTCGAGCGTCCGTTGGCGGGCCGCCAGGACCAGCTCGTTCAAGCCGAGGAAGGGCCGCAACACCGACACCCGCATCGACGATGCGAGGTTGTCCTGCGCGCCGACCGGCAGCAGCCACAGGACGAAAGCCGCCAGCAGGAAGCCCCCGCTCACGTAGAGCTGACGCCGGGCGTCGGCCTCTACCGGGTCTGGGGGCACATATGGCGGCACGTCCCCGTCACGTGGTCAGGACGGCTCGGTACTTGTTCAGATCGTCGAGGATCCGGCCGGCACCCCGGACGACGCAGGTGAGCGGCTCCTCGTCGACGTGAATCGGAAGGTTGGTCTCCTGCGCGAGGAGGCGGTCCAACCCGCGAATCAGAGCCCCACCCCCCGTCATGACGATCCCGCGATCGACGATGTCCGACGCGAGCTCGGGCGGCGTGATCTCGAGCGCACGCCGCACCGCCTCGACGATGGCCTGAATGGGCTCCTGGATGCACTCCCGGACCTCGTGGGAATGCACGGTCACCGTCTTGGGAATCCCACTGACGAGGTCGCGGCCCTTCACGTCCATCTCGCGCTCGTCGCCGAGGTCGAAGGCGGACCCGATCTGGATCTTGATCGCCTCGGCCGTCGGTTCGCCGATGAGCAGGTTGTAGTTCTTGCGCAGGAAGGTGACGATCGCCGCGTCGAGTTCGTCTCCGCCCACACGGATGGACGTGTTCGAGATAATCCCGGCGAGGGCGATCACCGCGATCTCGGTCGTCCCACCGCCGATGTCGATCACCATGTTGCCCGTCGGGGTCTCGACCGGCAGCCCCACGCCGATCGCCGCGGCCATCGGCTCGTCGACCATGTAGACCGCCTTCGCACCGGCCGCCATCGCGCTGGAGCGCACGGCCCGGCGCTCCAACTCGGTGATCCCGGACGGCACGCCAACCACCACGCGCGGCTTGATGCGGAAGATGCGCTTCGCCGTGACCTGCTTGAGAAAATGCCGGAGCATCATCTCGGTCACATCGACGTCGGCGATGACGCCGTCCTTGAGCGGTCGCACGGCCTCGATGCCCTCCGGAGTCCGCCCGAGCATCCGCTTGGCCTCGAGCCCGATGCCGGTGATGCGGCGCCCCGACTTCTGGACGGCCACCACCGACGGCTCGTTGAGCACGACTCCCTCGCCCTTCACGTACACCAGGGTGTTGGCGGTGCCCAGGTCCACGGCGATGTCATTTACGGGGATCAGGCGCCCCGAATCGAACCAGGCCAAGGGCGAAACTCTCTGGGGTGAGCGGGAGGGGAACGCGGGATCCGGCGGGGCGAAGCCCCGGGAACGGATGGCGGAAACTAGTCGGCGCGCCCGAAGGGAGCAAGGATGATGCCCGGGTCGTTCAGCCCCTCCCCGTGGACCCGAATCCTCCGTCCCCACGGGCCGTTTCCCCCACCTCGACCACCTCGTCCACGGTGGGCGTGGCGAACCGCGCGAACACCATCTGGGCGATGCGTTCCCCGCGGGCAATCGCCACCGGCTCCCGACCGAGGTTGATCAGGGGCACCTTGACCTCCCCGCGGTAGTCGGGGTCGATCGTTCCCGGGGTGTTGGGCAGCGTCACACCATGCTTGACGGCCATGCCGCTACGAGGCCGGACCTGACACTCGAGATGCTCGGGCATCTCCAGAACCAGGCCGGTCCCCACGAGGCGGATGTCGCCGGGCTCCAACACGAAGTCGGCCTCGGCCGACCGCACGTCGTACCCCACGGCGTGGGCCGAAGCTCGCGACGGCAGCGGGAGATCCGGATTCCCGGGCAGGCGAAGGAACCGGATGCGATCGTCGCCCACCGTCAGCCCAGGACCGTCGACACGTCCTTCGAGGGCAGGTCGAAGGCCTCTGCCACGCCGGCATACACGATGTCGCCGTGCACGACGTTGAGGCCGAGCGCGAGCGCGGGGTCGTCCGCGCACGCCGTCTTCCACCCCTTGGCGGCGAGGGTCAGCGCGTAGGGCAACGTGGCGTTCGTCAGGGCCAGCGTGCTCGTCCGCGGGACGCCGCCCGGCATGTTGGCCACCGCGTAGTGAATCACGCCGTCGACGGTATAGATCGGGTCGTCGTGCGTGGTCGGGCGGATCGTCTCGACGCAGCCGCCCTGGTCGACCGCGACATCCACGATCACCGAGCCCGGGCGCATCGTGGAGAGATCGCCCCGCTGGACCAGCGAGGGGGCCTTCTTGCCCGGGATCAGCACCGCGCCCACCACGAGATCCGAGTCCTCGAGCTGCTTCCGCACCCCGTAGCGCGTGCTGTAGAGCAGATTGACGTTGGCCGGCATGACGTCCGACAGGTAGCGCAGACGGGACAGCGAGATGTCCATGATCGCTACGCGCGCTCCCAGGCCCGCCGCCATCTTCGCCGCGTTCACGCCGACGATCCCGCCACCGAGGATCAGCACCTTGCCCGGCATGACCCCGGGGACGCCGCCGAGGAGCACGCCCGCCCCGCCCGAGTGGCGCTCGAGGTACTTGGCGCCCTCCTGAATGGCCATGCGTCCCGCCACCTCGGACATCGGCGTCAGCAGCGGCAACTCGCCGCTGTCGAGCTCGACCGTCTCGTAGGCCAGAGCCACGGCGCCCGAATCCATGACCGCGCGGGTGAGCGGCTCGGAGGCGGCGAAATGGAAATAGGTGAAGAGCAACTGGCCCTCGCGCATGCGCGGCCACTCGACCTCGATCGGCTCCTTCACCTTCATGATCATCTCGGCGCGCGCCCACACCTCGTCGGCCGTATCGACGATTTCGGCGCCGGCACCCTCGTAGAAGTCGTCGGTGAAGCCGCTCGGGAGTCCCGCCCCCTTCTCCACGACGATCTGGTGACCGGCGTGGGTCAGTGCCTCGGCCCCGGCCGGGGTCAGGGCGACGCGATACTCCTCCCGCTTGATCTCCTTCGGAACGCCGATCAGCATCGTGGACCGTCTCTCATGGTAAGGGGGACTTCGGACCGCCCGGATCGCGCCGGGCGATACGGGCCGTTCGGAAGGTAGCGCGGCGGCACACCCGACCGGAACCGGTGGGGCGGCGGAACGCGGTTTACGCCGACTCGGCCGACCCGTCCGGGCCGAGGTGGAGCGTGAACTGTGCGCCGGGGTCGTAGCCCAGGCGAGCCGCCTCCCGCACATCGTCGGCGGTGACGGCGTCGACGCGAGCCAGGAGCGCGTCGAGGTCGAGCCATGGCTCTCCGTGCAAGGCAGAGCCGGCGAGGCGGTACAGCCGGTTGCTCGTGGACTCGAGCGAGAGCATGATCTGCCCCTTGAGCTGCCGCCGGGTCTGTTCGAGTTCGTCGGCGCCGAGGCCCTCGGCAGCGAGGCGCGCGTACTCCTCGCGCAATGCGTCTTCGGCGCGTCCCGCCCCTCCCGCACGCGTGCCCAGGTACACCCCGGCCAGACCCGCTCGGGCGTAGAACGACTGGAACGAGAACACCGTGTAGGCGAGGCCGAGCTCCTCGCGGATGCGCTGGAACAGCCGGGAGCTCATGCCCCCGCCGAATGCCAGCGACACCAGGATCAGCGGAACGCGCAGCCGATGCGCGTGCGGGACGGTGGTCGTCCCGACCACGAGGTGGGCCTGCGCCGTGTCGCGCTCGACGTGCACCCGCCCCTCGGCAGCCGACGGGCTCGCCGGTGCCGGGCGGGGCGGATCCCCTTCGGCCGCGTCCCCGAGGTGGTGCTGCACGAGCTCCAGAAACCGATCGTGGTCGACGTTCCCGGCTGCCGCGACCACCAGGTGACGCCCCCGGTAGTGGGATTCGTGCACGTCCCGCAGGTCGTCGATCGACAGCGCCGAGACCGTGTCCCTCGTGCCCAGGATGGCGTGGCCGTAGGGATGCCCCTGCCACAGGCGAGATCCGTGCAGTTCGAACACGCGATCGTCGGGTGTGTCCTCGACCTGGGCGATCTCCTCGAGAACGACCTCGCGCTCGAGATCGAGGTCGCTCGAGCGCAGCGCCGGCCGACGCACCATGTCACTCAGGACATCGAGGGCCTCGGGGAGGTTGGCGTCCAGCACGCGCGCCTGAAACGACGTGTGCTCACGAGATGTGAACGCGTCGAGCGACCCCCCGAGAGCCTCGAGCGAGAGCGCGATCTCACGGGCCGACCGACGCTCGGTCCCCTTGAAGACCATGTGCTCCAGCATATGACTCTCGCCCATGCGCTCGGGCGCCTCGTGCGCCGAGCCGTGGCGGATCCAGACACCGACGGCGGCCGAGCGCACGCCGGGAATCCGCTCGGAGAGCACCCGGACGCCGTTCGAGAGCGTCCGATCCGAGATCGGCGGCGTGGCACCGTCCCGGGAAACGTCCGAGGGGGACGTGACCGTGTGGCCACGCCCCCCTCGATCCGACCGTCGCGTCACGTCAGGCGTCGTCGCCGGACTCACCGCCGTCGGTGGCCGCCTCGCCACCCTCGGCCTCCTCGGCCAGCGCCGCCCGACGGGAGAGCCGGAGCCGGCCCTTCTCGTCGATCGACAGCAGCTTCACCCGGGTGATGTCGCCCTTCTTCAGGACATCCTCGGTCTGCGCGACACGGCCCTCGGCGAGCTCGGAGATGTGGCAGAGCCCCTCGACCCCGGGGAGGATCTCGATGAAGGCGCCGAAGGTGGTCGTGTTCTTGACCGG
>JAHHMJ010000493.1 GCA_018678395.1 Gemmatimonadota bacterium
CACCAGTTCGCCGGCGTAGTAGACGAGGTCCCGGGAGTGCGTCGCTGCGGTCAGGACGAACGTGGCCACGATCAGGAGGGTCCGGAGCGGGCCACCCCCGAGGAGCGCTCGAACGGCGGCGGCGGCGACGTCGCGGCCGGCCCAGGCGACCACGACCGCCTGCAGCACCAGCACGGCGACGGCGACCGGTCGCACGGTCTCGAAGAGGTCCGCACCCAGGCGAAGGTGCTGATACCAGACCCGAGGCCCGGCCTGGATCACCGTCAGGACCGCCGCCTGGCCAAGCACGGCGAGAGCGGCCCAGATGGCGCCCGCACCCCACCCGGCCCGGCGTCCCGCCCACAGCACCGTCAGCCCGACCACCGCACCGAACGGCAGAATCACCTCGCCCAGGAAGAAGCCCTCGGCGTCGCGAAAGGCCGGCGATCGCCACCCCCACGCCAGCAACGCCCCGATCGCGAACACGACGACCGCCGTCGACGACGGCGAGCCCCCACGGGCGGAGGCCCCTGCGGAACCGTGAGGTGGGGGTGCGGAGGCGTTCACGAATGGGGGGCGAGGGTGGACCGGAGGGTGCTGCGGGTGTGACTTCAGTGACGACCGGAGTCGACCGAAATTGAGGGCCTCGGTGCCCGAGGTGCCGATGCTGACCTCAGGTTGACTGCCCTGCACTCGTGGGTCAACGTCCCCGCGTCGGTGCACGCACCCCTCCCCGTAGTGCAACAAAGGACGCGCTCGCCGTGAGCGACACGATCCAGTCGGGTATTTCCGTCGTCCTGCCCGCCTACAACGAAGAGGACGCCGTCGGCCCGGAACTGGCCGCCGTCATCGCCACCATGGAGGGGATCGGTCGGCCCTTCGAGGTCATCGTGGTCGACGACGGTTCGGACGACGCCACCGGCCCGGCCGCGGTCCGCGCCGGAGCCCGCGTCCTGCGCCACGCCGAGAATCGCGGCTATGGCGCCTCGTTGAAGACGGGCATCGATGCCGCCCGCTACGAGACGATCGTCATGAAGGACGCCGACGGCTCGTACCCGGCCGAAGCGATCCCCGGCATCGTCGAGGCGCTGGACGGGGCCGATCAGGTCGTCGGCGCGCGGATCGGCAAGGAGGTGAACATCCCTCTGGTGCGGCGGCCGGCGAAGTGGTTCCTGCGCTGGTTCGCGGCTCTCGTCGCCGGCAAGAAGATCCCCGACATCAACTCGGGGCTGCGCGCGATCCATCGCGACACCATCCGTCAGTACTTCGCGATCCTGCCGGATCAGTTCTCGTTCACGACCACGATGACGCTCGCGTACTTCGCCGACGGCTACCGCATCCGCTACGTGCCGATCGACTATCTCGTGCGTGTCGGCAAGTCGAAGATCCGCCCGTGGCACTTCGTGGACTTCGTCACGCTGGTGATCCGGATCGCCATGCTCTTCCAGCCGCTGCGGGTGTTCGTGCCGCTGTCGGCGGTCTTCGGCACGATCGGGATCGGCAAGGCCGTGTTCGATGTCTGGGCAGCCGTCCTCGTGCGCAACACCGCCGTCGACCTGTCGATCATCTACCAACCCGTGTTCTCGACGTCGGCCATCCTCCTGATCCTCGTGGGCTTCCAGCTCCTGACCGTGGGGATGGTCGCCGACGGGGTCCTGCGACGTATCGCCCAGCAGCGCCCGCCGCTCGCTCCGTCGCGCGCCATCTCGACCCTCTCGATCGATCCGGACGGCACCGCAGCCGACAGTTCACGTGCGGCCTCGGACGCATAGCGCCGTGACCTCGATGGTGCGCCGCTGATGTGCGGCCTGTGCGGGTTCGTGCTCCGGACCCCGGGGGACGACCCGGTCGACGCGGCACTGCTCGATCGCATGACCGACAGCCTCGCGCATCGCGGGCCGTCGGATCGCGGCACCTGGACCGACGGCGAAGCCTGGCTGGGCAGCCGCCGCCTCGCGGTGATCGATCTGAGCCCGGCGGGGCGCATGCCGATGACGTCGGAGGACGGCCGCTATCACCTCGTCTACAACGGTGAGGTCTACAACTTCGCCGAGCTGCGGGAGCATTTCCGCCTCGACGAGAAGGGCCACGTGTTCGCCTCGCGCACCGATACCGAGGTGCTGGTCCATCTCTTCGAGGAGCTCGGAACCGACATGTTCCGGCACCTGAACGGGATGTTCGCCATCGCCATCTGGGACCGCGCGGAGCGCCGACTCGTCCTCGCGCGGGATCGCTACGGGATCAAGCCGCTCTTCCTGCAGGCCGGCGAAGACCGCATCCGCTTCGGTTCCGAGATCAAGGCGATCCTGGCCGATCCGTCGGTCCACCGGCGCCCCGACCTGACGGCCCTCTTCGACTACCTGAGCTTCAACTACGTGCCGGGCACCCGCACGGCGTTCGACGGCATCGAGGAGATCCCGCCCGCGCATTTCATGGTGCTCGGTGCCGACGGCAGCCGCGAGACGGAGCGCTACTGGGACCTCGACTTCACCCCCCACCCCGAGCGCACGCCGGCCGTGGCCCGGCGCGAGGCCCTGGAACTCATGGAACGCTCGGTCGAGCGGCGGCTGATCGCCGACGTCCCGATCGGCGTGTTGCTCTCGGGAGGACTCGACTCCAGCACGCTGCTCGCGCTCATGGCGCAGCGGACCGAGGGACCGATCCACACCTACTCCGTGGGCTTCGAGGAAACGTCGTTCAACGAGCTGCCCTGGGCTCGCCTCATGGCTCAGCGCTTCGGGACGGCGCACCGGGAAGTCGTGGTCACGGCCGATCGCGTTCGCACCCTGCTCCCACGGGCGATCGAGTTCATCGACGAGCCGTACGGGGACGGCTCTGCGATCCCGACCTACTGCGTGTGCGAGCGGGCGGCCGACGAGGTCGTCGTCGTGCTCTCGGGTGAGGGCGGCGACGAGGCGTTCGCCGGCTACGAGACGCACGCCGCCTACAAGGCCTCGCAGCTCTTCTCGCACGTACCGAGGGTCCTGCGCAAACGGGTCCTGGAGCCGCTGGTCCGGGCGCTGCCTGTCTCGCACAAGAAGCTCAGCCTCGAGTTCAAGCTCAAGCGTTTCCTGTCCGGCCAGGATCTTCCGCCGTGGAAGGCGCATCTCTGGTGGCGCCTCGTGCTCTCACACGAGCGCAAGCGCGCCCTGCTGACGACGCGGGCGATGGAAGCCTTCGAGCCCCAGGCCGCCGATCGGCACTTCGGGGCCGCCTTCGAGCGCGTGACCGCCTCGGACGATCTGTCGCGCCTGCTCTACGTCGACTCGACGGTCTTCCTTCCGGACGATCTCATGATCAAGAACGACCGGATGAGCATGGCCCACTCGCTCGAGGCCCGCGTCCCCTTCACGGATCCGGACTTCACCAGCTACATGGCGGGGGTGCCCTCGTCGGTGAAACTGCCGCGGTTGAAGCTCAAGCGCGTCATGAAGGAGGCGATGGCCGACCTGTTGCCCAAGCCCATTCTGCGCAAGAAGAAGGTCGGCCTCGAGATGCCGTATTCGGCCTGGTTCCGCTACCAGCTGCGTCCGGTCCTGGACGAATGGCTCGCACCGGATCGCCTCGAGGCGACCGGGCTGTTCCGGCCCGACGCCGTCGCACGCCTCCGCGACGACCACCAACAGGGACGCCGGGACGAGGGGCGGGCGCTGTGGGGCCTGCTGAACTACATGATCTGGTACGACCGCTACATGGACGGCGCCGGGGTCTGAGCCCGCTACACGCGGCCGAGACCCTCACGGTGCCACGCCACCTGGCGGGCGAGCGCCTCGCGCCAGGGCACCCGGGGAGCCCACCCGAGCAGATCACCCGCTCGGTCGCAAATCGCCGCGGTCATGGCGACGTCGCCGGGTTGGCGCGCCTGTCGATCGATCGGAACCGGCCGTCCGACCGCCTCCGCGACGTCGTCGAGCACGCTCGACACCGAACGGGTCGACCCGCCCCCCACGTTGAGAACCGTACCCGGCTCGACGTCCGCGACGGCCGCGAGGAGATTCGCCGACACCACGTCGGCGACGAAGGTGAAGTCGCGCCGCGCGCTGCCGTCGCCGTAGAGGGGGAACGGCCGGTCGTGCAACGCGGACTCGATCATCCGATGGATCGCCATGTCGGGACGCTGACCGGGCCCGAACACCGTGAAGTAGCGCAGGGACACGGTGGGGACGTCGAATTCGCGAGCGTAGACGCCGCACAGGTGCTCGGCCGAGAGCTTGGTGACGCCGTAGGGGCTGCGCGGGCGGGTCGGTGCGTCTTCGTCGACCGGGCCACTCACGTCACCGTAGACGGAGGAGCTCGACGAGTACACGAAGCGCTCGAGACTCGACCCCCGCACGGTCTCGAGCAGGCGCTGGGTGACCTGAATGTTCGCCCGGACGTAGTGGTCGAAGCCGGAGGCCCACGAACCCCGCACCCCCGCCTGCGCGGAGAGGTGGAAGACGCACGAGACCCCGTCCAGCAACGGTTCCAGGTCCACCTCGGCGAGGTCGGTTTCGAGCAGCCGGAACCGGCCTCGAATCCGCGCGACGTTGGCCCGCTTCTGGGCCTCGGCGTAGTACGGATCGAAACAGTCCACGCCGACCACGTCCGCACCCGCGGCGGCCAGCCCGGCCGCCACCCGGGAGCCGATGAAGCCGGCGGCCCCGGTCACGACGACCCGACGGCCATCCCACTGTGGGTCATGGTTCATGATTCCTCCGATGTTGGACCGCGGTCGGCAGCGTACGATTCGAGGATCACGATCTCGGCACCCGCCACGCCCGCCGGGAAGACCCTGACCTCGTCATAGCTCTGTTGAACGTGGTCCCAGAGCGCGGGCTGAGCGAGGCGCAGATTCTCCGGGAGCGTATAGACCACGACCATGCGATCCGAGGCCCGCTCCATCGTGCGCAGCTGTTCGAGTGAGTCGACCCGCGTCCCGGGCGCGCCGAGGTACTCGAGGAACCCGTAGTAGACGAAGCTGAGGTAGGCGATCTCGTCGGACGCCAACCCCTGATCTTCGAACCAGGCGGCCGCGCCCTCGTAGTCCTGCTTCGGCACCCAGACGCTGGGAACGGTCAGCGTCGAGCCCAGGGCGGCCAGCAGCAACAGCACAGCGGTCACGCGGGGGCCCCGCCCGCCCAGGACCGTGCGGAGCGACACGTCGACACCCCGCACGGCGAACAGGACCACGAAGCCCATCGCGAAGAAGAAGAACCGGGGCCACAGGTTGTGGCTCGTCGCCACCAGCGCTCCGAGAATCAGCACCGGAGGAAGGACCATGGCGACGGCCGCCTCCGAATCCCGGCGCACCATCGACACGAGGCCGACGCCGCCGACGAACGAGCCGGCGACGATCCCGAGCCAGCCGCCCGGTACGCCCGCGCTGAGCCCGGCCAACGTCTCCCGGATCAGCCATCCCAGGGTCACCCACTCGCTTCCCGAGACCGCGGCTTCTTCTTCGCCGCCGAGTCCGACCATGAGCGACTCGAGCCCCGGCAGGAGCCACAGGACGACGAGCACACCCGCCGCGACGGTACCGAGGACGACGCTGCGTCCCTGCCCTCGCCCGCGGATCCAGGCGACGAGCCCGATGGCCCCGTGCACGGCGACCACGGCACCGCCCGTGAGGTGAGCCATACAGGTCGCGAGCAGGAGGATCACGTAGAGAACCCACGGGCCTCGGGCGACGGGCTTCTCCGCGCGCAGGAGCCGCAACAGCAGCACGGTGGCGAACGTCGCCGTGAACATCAGCGCGGTATAGCCGCGCGCACTCTGCGAGAAGAAGACGTGATGCGACGAGGCCGCGATCAGCACGGCGGCCAGGACCCCCTGCCGCGGAGTGCCGAGCTCCCGTCCAAGCTGCACGACGGCCCAGATGCTCGCGACGCCGAACAGAACCGCCGGGAGTCGCAGCGACCAGGCCGACTCCCCGAAGAGCGTCGTCGTGAGCCATGCCGCCAGCGAATAGAGCACGTGGTTGTTCTGGCTCTCGAGTGCGAACGGGATCTCGAAGACCGGCAGCCGCGTGAACGCCACCAGCGTCTCGATCTCGTCCACCCAGAGTCCGGCATTCAGGGCCGGGATGCGCAGCGCCAGGGCGAAGGCGAGCACCGCCGCGACCCACGGCAGAAAGCCGAGCGGGTCGGTCGCTGTGGATTCGGCCGGCCTCGGCTCGGCTGCATTCCCCGTCATGGCACCCTCGTTGGAAGTCCTCGATCACGCGGTTCGTGAGCCGCGCGCCCCGACTGGAGCAAATGTCGTGCGCGAACGGAACGGACGGCAACAGGGCCCCGAGTACCAGTGGAGCCCGTGAATCGTTGCACCGCTGCAACGGTTCCGGCCATCGACCGTGGCAGGACCTCGGCGCTCGGCCGCCTTGAGGGGCTCGTCACGACATGGACTTGTCCCCTCCGCAGGCGGCGCGGATCTTGCTTTCACGGTTGTCGGAGCACTTCTCGTCCTCGAGACCCGGAATCCATGCACCGCGACGGCGTCGTCTCC
>JAHHMJ010000636.1 GCA_018678395.1 Gemmatimonadota bacterium
TTGAACGGTGCTCGTCGCGCCTCTACCTTCACCCGCCCTCCGCCCCGCCCTCCGCTCCGCCCACCGCCTGGAGCCGCTCCGTGTCTTCGCCCTATTCTACCGGCTTCGGTCCCACTCCGGATCCGGACCGCTTCCTGGACGTGTCGTGGATGATGTTCGGCGAACTCTCGCGTGCGCTCGCGCTGCGGGTGGCGCGCGAGTACGACCCGGAAGTGATCGTCGGCATCGCCCGTGCAGGCGTGATTCCAGGGGCGGTGATCGCGTCGATCCTGCGACTGGATTTCCACTCGATGCTGGTGACCCGCAAGGAAGGCGCGGAGCAGGTACGCGAGCGCCCCGCGATCCTCTCGGCGGCGCCGCGGGGGCTGACCGGCAACCGCGTGCTGATCGTCGACGAGGTCGCCACGTCCGGGGACACCCTGCGGCTCGCCTTGGCCGCGGTGCGAGACACGGGCCCGTCCGAAGTCCGCACCGCGACCGCGTTCAAGCGCCCCGGCGGGTATCGACCCGACTACTACGCGCTCGAAACGGACGAGACCATCATCTTCCCCTGGGACCACAAGGTCTTCGAGGACGGGCGTCTCGTGGTCAACCCGCGCTACGTGGGTGCGATCGACGACTAGGGGGAGGCACGTCGGGATACGGAGCCGACGGAACTCATCGACTGCTCAGCCGCCCTGCGCCATCGCGTCGAGGAAGTCGGCGTTCGTCTCGTAACGCTTCATGCGCTCGAGCAGGAACTCCGCCGCCTCCAGCGGGGGCATGTCGCCGCAGAAGTTGCGCAGCAGATACATGCGGTTGAGTTCGATCTCGGTGAGCAGCAGTTCTTCCTTGCGCGTGCCCGAGCGGTTCAGGTCGACCGCCGGGAAGATGCGTCGGTCGGCGACCTGCCGATCCAGCACGAGCTCCATGTTGCCGGTCCCCTTGAACTCCTCGAAGATCACCTCGTCCATGCGACTGCCGGTGTCCACGAGCGCCGTGGCGATGATCGTGAGCGAGCCGCCCTCGACGACGGCGCGGGCCGATCCGAAGAACTGCTTCGGCTTGAAGAGCGCGTTGGCCTCCACGCCCCCGGACAGGATCTTGCCCGACTTCGGCGCGATCGTGTTGTGAGCGCGCGCGAGCCGCGTGATGGAGTCCAGGAGGATGACCACGTCCCGGCCGGACTCCACCAGGCGCTTGGCCTTCTCGAGCACCATCGCCGAGACGGTGGCGTGGCGCTTGGCGGGCTCGTCGAAGGTCGAGGCGATCACCTCGCCGTCGATGTTCTGTCGGAACTCGGTGACCTCTTCCGGACGCTCGTCCACCAGCAGCACGATGAGCGCCACCTCCGGATGGTTCTCGACGATGGAGTTGGCGATCTGCTGCAGGAGGGTGGTCTTTCCCGCCTTGGGCGGCGAGACGATCAGGCCTCGCTGCCCTTTGCCGATCGGAGCGAAGAGGTCGACCACCCGCATCGAGACATCGTGGTCGGCCGTCTCGAGGCGGAGGCGCTGATCGGGATAGCGGGGTCGCAGATCGTCGAACGGAGTCCGCTCGGCCGCGTCCTCGGGCGAGCCGCCGTTGACCGTGACCACCTCCACGACCGCTTCGTAGCGTTCCCGTCGGCGGGGTGGTCGCACCTTGCCGACGATCGTGTCGCCGGTGCCCAGGTGGAAGCGCTTGATGTGGTGCGGTCCGACGTAGACGTCATCGGGGCTGGGCAGGTAGTTCCACTCCGACGACCGCAGGAAGCCGTATCCCTCGGGCAGGATCTCGAGGACCCCGTGCGCCGTGAGATCGACGTCGCTCTTGAGGAGCGTGTGCTGGATCTTGATGACCAGGCGCTGCTTCCGGAGCCCGGAATAGCCCGGGATCTCCAGGGACTCCGCCATGGCGTGGAGTTCGCCCAGCGTCTTCGACTTGAGTTCCGCGATGTCCACGATGGAATCCGGCGCAGAGAAGTGCGGTCGCGCGGGGATCGGGGGTGGCCTCGCGAGGCGGAGGCCGCAGGGAAAACCCGCCGGAGCACGGGGCCCGAGCGGGGACGTACGAACCGCAGGTTCGAACGATTCCGAGGGTAACGCGGGCGCCGGGGCGGGTCAAGCGATTTAGGGGAACTGCCTCGACCCGCGGGAGGGGCGGCGCGACCGCTCGGCGAGGCGGAAGTCCCGTCGAGGCGGGCGAAAGCTTGACATCGCCCGGTCCGGGTGAGAACCGTTCCGAACCTGCATTTTTTCCGAATTCCCGCTCGAGTGAGGGGTCCGTGGCGCGGCACAATCGCGAAGGCACCGGTGCCGATCAACGCGGCTTCGAGTACCGGGTCGGCTATCAGCCGGACTGGCTGCGGCTGGTCAAGGTGACCCGGATTCTCGAATCGGGGCGCCAGAGTACGAAGACCCTCTACAGGAATCCCCAACGGAGTCGTGAGGCGGAGCCGGGCGATCGCGTTCGGACCCGTATCGAGTCGGCCGACCAGGGGCTCGACGTCGAGGTGTCGGTGTACGACCCGTCGAGCCGCATCACACGGCTGCGTGTCGCGTGTACCGTCGATACGTCCGAAGGCGGAGCCGAGGAAATCGAGTTCATGATCGAAGGCGCTCTGGCGGCGCCTCGCTAGTCCTCGGTTCGGTGCGCCGCACCGGCCGTCCCCAAGCGGAGTCTCCGTGGTCGTCACAACTCTCCAGGCCGTCGGGCGCCGGGCCATTTCAGGGGTGGCCGCCGTGGGGCGCGGCGGTCAACTCGCGCTCGGGGCCGTGCGGGCGCTGCGCAAGTTCGAGGTGTGGGGACCGCTCTTTCTGCCGCAGCTCTTCGCGGTGGGGGTGGCCTCGGTGCCGATCGCCCTCTTCATCGCGGCGTTCACCGGGGTCGTGCTGGCGATTCAGGCGTCGTACACCTTCACCGGCACCGTTCCGCTGTACTTCGTGGGCGCGCTCGTCGGCAAGACGATCATCCTCGAGCTCGGGCCGGTGCTGACCGGCCTGGCGCTCGCGGGCCGCGTCGGGGCGAACATCGCGGCTGAACTCGGTACGATGCGAGTCACCGAGCAGATCGACGCGCTCGAATCGCTGGCGTACGACCCGGTCGCCTATCTGGTGGTGCCGCGCGTTCTCGCCGGGCTGATCATGGTGCCCCTCGTGGTGGGGCTGTCGATCGCCATGGGGATCGCGGCCGGGTGGATCACCTCGCTCTTCCTGCTCGACCTCAGCACGCCGCAGTTCGTGCGCGGCCTGCGGCTGTTCTTCGAGCCGTTCGACGTGACCTTCGCGCTGATCAAGGCAGCCAGCTTCGGCCTGATCGTCACCGGTATCGGCGCCTTCTTCGGCTTCACGACCCGCGGCGGGGCGGCGGGGGTCGGCCTGGCGACCACCCGGGCCGTGGTCGGGGCCAGCATGCTGATCCTCGTACTGGACGCCTTCTGGGCGGCCGCACTGCTCTGATCATGAGCATTCGTTTCGTGGATCTGGAGAAGCGCTTCGGCGACAACGTCGTGCTCGACGGCTTCTCGCTGGAGGTGCCCGACGGCGACATCACGACCATCATCGGACCGTCCGGCTCCGGGAAGTCGACCTGCCTGAAGACGGTGATCGGACTGATCAGGCCAGACGCGGGAGAGGTTTGGGTCGATGAGCGACGCGTCGATACCCTCGAAGGAGATCCGTTGTACGAGGTCCGTCGCACGGTGGGCTTCGTCTTCCAGTTCGCCGCTCTCTTCGACTCGATGACGATCTTCGACAATGTAGCCATGGGGCTCCGACGGACCGGGGAGCTCGACGAGGCCGCGATTGGAGAGCGCGTGCGCGAGTCGCTGGATCTCGTCGATCTGGAGGGAGTCGAAGACAAGATGCCGTCCCAGCTGTCGGGGGGGATGCGGAAGCGGGCCGGCGTGGCTCGAGCCGTCGCGTTGCGGCCCCAGTACCTGCTGTACGATGAACCGACCACGGGCCTCGATCCGGTGACCGTCACCGTGATCGATCGGTTGATTCTGAGAATGCGCGACGAACTCGGGGTGACCAGCCTGGTGATCACGCACGATCTGGAGAGCGCCTACCGCGTCTCGGACCGCCTCGCGATGCTCCACCAGGGCCGGATTCGATGGGTCGGAGCACCGGAAGCCATCCGCGACGTGGACGACCCGGCCGTGCAGGGCTTCATTCGTGGCGAGCCGGAACTGTGGGAGGAGGCATCGTGAGAGAGGCACTGGTCGGGCTGGTGATCCTCGTCGGCATCGCCGTGACGGTCATCGGGACGCTCTGGCTCAAGGGCACCAACTTCGGCCGGCCGTCGGAGCGGGTCGACGTGCTGGTCCAGGAGATCGGCCAGCTCTCCGAGGGCAACCAGGTGCGGGTCCGCGGCGTGCCGGTCGGGCGAGTGATGAGCTTCGAAGTCGAGCCCGGCGGCCAGGCGGTGCGAATCCTGCTCCTGCTCGACCGGCAGGTCGATCTTCCCGAGGACGTGGGCGCCCTGATTGCCCCGGAATCCCTCTTCGGCGAGTGGCAGGTCGAGCTGGTGTCCCGCTCGCGACTGACCTTCAACTACTTCGAGGTGCCGCCCGGGAGCGAGCACGACGGAGTGCCGGCGCTGGGCGGCTTCACGATGCCGGACATCACCCGCCTCACCGCAGCCGCCTTCGACATCAGCCAGAACCTCTCGGTCCTCACCGACCGCGTGGATCGAGCATTCAACGAAGAGACGGCCGACAACATCCGTCTCGCGATCGAGAACATCGAGGCGGCGAGTCAGAACGTCCGGCAGCTGATCGATCAACAGGCGACGACCTTCGCCGACTTCACCGCAGAGGTGGAGCGCGCCGCCACCGAGATCGGGGCCGCAGCGGCGATGGGTCGGCAGTTCCTCGAGAACGCCGACCGACTGGTCGCTTCGGGTCAGGTGGATTCGATTCTCGTGAACGTCGAGGCGATCACGGAGAATCTGGACGAGCTGTCGGGCAACATGGCGTCCGCCACCGACGGGCTGGATCGTACCCTGGCGCGGGCCGACTCGGCGTTCGCCCGCGTGGATCGCCTGTCGGCGCGCGTGGAGCGGGGCGAGGGCGTGCTCGGTCAGCTCATGACGGACTCGGTGCTGGTGGGACGGGCCGGCGACGTCCTGCAGCAACTCGACCTCCTGCTCGCGGATCTGCGCGAGAACCCGAAACGGTACGTTCGCCTCTCCATCTTCTGACCCGCGGTCGCGTGAGCCATCCTCGAATCGAGCGCAGCGCCGGGGGCGTGGTCCTGCGGCGCATCGACGGGGAGCAGCACGTCCTCATCATTCGTGACCCCTACGACAACTGGGGGCTGCCCAAGGGGCATCTGGAGCGGGGTGAGGACGAGCGGGCGGCGGCGCGCCGGGAGGTGCACGAGGAGACCGGCCTGGCCGTGAACGAGGTGGGGGCCGAACTCGGCTGCATCGACTGGTACTTCCGCGTGGACGGGCACTCGGTCCACAAGTTCTGCACCTTCTTTCTCATGCGTGCGCCTCGCGGAGACGCGACGCCCGAGGTCGCCGAGGGAATCACCGAGTGCGTCTGGCTGCCTCTCGACCAGGCCATTCGCCGACTCACCTACGACAACGCCCGGGCGATGCTGCAGCGGGCGGCCGACGTGCTTCAGGAGGACTCGTGAACGATCAGGGACAGCGGGATCGCGGAATCTGGCCCTGGGTGCTGGGGGTCGCGATCGCCCTCGTGTTCGGGCTCTTCCTGTGGACGAGCCGGGAGGTGCTGAACCCGCTCTTCCTCTTCCTTCTGCTGGCCGCCGGTCTCCAACCCTTTCGCGGGCGCCCCGGGCACTCGCTCGTGCTGTCGCTGCTGGCGGTGATCACCGGGGTCTGGGTGCTGTCGACGACCGGTACGCTGCTCGCGCCCTTCGTGCTCGCCATGGGCGTGGCGTACATCCTCGATCCCCTGGTCGACCGGATCGAGGCCACCGGGCGTGGACGTTCGACCGCGGTCATGCTGCTCGCCCTGCCCGTCGTGGGCGGGCTCGTCGCCATCATCCTCATCGGCGCACCGTCGCTGTGGACCCAGGCCGGCGAACTGATCGCGCAGGCGCCGCTGGCGCTCGAGCGGCTGGAGACCGGGGCCGCCGCGCTGGAGGCCCGGCTGCGGGGCGTTCCCGGCCTCGCCGAACTGGTCGTGGAGCCGCTGGGACGGCTCGACGCCGAGGCCATCGTCCGCTTCCTGGACGAGCGGAAGGCCGAATTGGCGCAGCGGGGCTGGAATGCGGTGCTCGGTCTGGGACGCGGGCTCGGTTCGGTCCTCACGGTCCTCGGGTACCTCGTCCTCACACCCGTGCTGACCTTCTACCTGCTGCGGGACTGGGACCGGATCACCCACCACCTGGGTGAGCTGGTGCCGCGGCCCCGGCGGGAGGACATCCTCTCGTTCTTCGAGGAGTACGACGACCTGCTGGCGCGCTACCTGCGCGGACAGATCCTCGTGGCGACGACCATCGGCGCCATCACCGCGATCGGACTCTGGGTCACGGGCTTCCCCTATGCGTTCCTGCTGGGGGTGATCGTCGCGGTGTTCGGCGTGGTACCGTACCTGGGACTCGTGCTGAGCCTCATTCCCGCGATTCTCGTCGCCCTGACGAGCGGGGCCGTGGGGCTGTCGCTCCTGAAGGTCGGCATCGTGTTCGCCGTGGCGCAGGGCCTCGAGGGCGCGGTCGTCAGCCCCCGGATCGTCGGCGACTCCGTGGGCCTGCACCCCGTGTGGGTCGTTCTGGCGCTGGCCGTGGGCGGCTTCTACTTCGGATTCGTGGGACTGCTCATCGGCGTGCCGGCGGCCGTGGGCGTGAAGCTGCTCGTCACGCGCGGGCTGGCACGGTATCGGGAGAGCACGGTCTTCCGCGGCGGTGACGAGGAGGTCACCCCCGCCTAGCGCGGGCCGGGTCGCGACGACGCATGGACGGCCGTCCGCCGGTGGCCCGTTGCCCGGAATCGGCGTCCTTGTAGACTACTCGTCATGAATTCCATTGCCGACGTGACCATCATCGGCGGAGGGCCCACGGGGCTCTTCGCCGCCTTCTATGCCGGGATGCGGGGGCTGTCGACGCGTATCGTCGATTCCCTCCCCGAACTGGGCGGCCAGCTCACGGCGCTCTATCCGGAGAAATACATCTACGACGTGGGGGGATTCCCCAAGATCCTGGCCAGGGATCTCGCGCAGGGGCTGATCAGGCAGGGCCTCCAGTTCGAGCCCGAAGTCGTGCTCGACGAAGAGGTCCACGAGCTCGTGCGCGAGGACGACGACACCTGGACGCTGCGCTGCCGTACCGGCGACTACCGTTCGCGAGCGGTCGTCATCGCAGGCGGCAAGGGCGCGTTCGAGCCGAAGGTCCTCAAGGTGCCCGGCTACGAGGAGTTGCTCTACAAGGGCGTGCACTACGCGGTTCGGGACCCGAAGGAGTACGAGGGCAAGCGGGTGCTGATCGTCGGCGGTGGGGACTCGGCCCTCGACTGGGCCCTGATCCTCAAGGACGTCTGCGCCGAGGTGAGCCTCTGCCATCGCCGGGACGGCTGGCGGGCCCACGAGGCGACCGTTCAGCAGATGGAGGCGGCCTGCGCGGCGGGTGAGATGACGCTGTTGACCTACTACGAGGTCCGCGAGATCCACGGTGAGGGAACCGTCGACGGGGTCACCGTATTCGACAACCGCACCGACGAAGACACCCGCCTCCACGTGGATTCGGTGCTGACCTTCCTCGGCTTCAAGCCGGACCTCGGTCCCATCAAGAGCTGGGGGCTGACGCTCGATCGGAATCGCATCGAGGTGGATGCGCTGATGCGCACCAATCTGCCCGGTGTGTATGCCGCCGGCGACATCGTGAAGTACGAGGGCAAGCTGGACCTGATCGCGACCGGCTTCGGTGAAGCCGCCGTCGCGGTGAACAACGCCGTCCGCTACGTGAATCCGGACGCGCGCGTGAATCCCGGCCACTCCACCAGCATGGCGGTCTTCAAGGACTGACGTGCCTCGAGGAAGACATGAGCGACGTGATGCGAGAGAAGGTTGTGATCATCGGCTCCGGCCCCGCAGGCTGGACTGCCGCCATCTATGCGGCCCGGGCCAACCTCGACCCGGTGGTCTTCGAGGGCGCGGGCAGCCGTACGATGATCCCGGGCGGTCAGCTCATGTTCACGACGGACGTCGAGAACTACCCCGGCTTCCCGACGGGCGTGACCGGTCCCGAGATGATGATGGCCTTCAAGCAGCAGGCCGAGCGTTTCGGGACCCGGGTGTTCACCGAGGACGTCGTGAAGATCGATCTGTCCGTGTATCCGCGTCGGATCGAGACCAACATGGGCAAGACGGTCGAGGCCGACGCGGTCATCATCGCCACGGGCGCCAACGCCAAGTGGCTGGGCGTGCCGGGTGAGGAGCACCTCGCGCGGACCGGCGGCGGCGTGTCGGCCTGTGCGGTGTGTGACGGGGCCCTGCCGTTCTTCCGCGAGAAGACGCTCGCCGTCGTGGGCGGAGGAGACTCGGCCATGGAAGAGGCGATCTACCTGACGAACTTCGCCTCGAAGGTGCTGCTGATTCACCGGCGGGATGAATTCCGGGCCTCGAAGATCATGGCGGACCGCGCGCTCGCGAACCCGAAGATCGAGGTGATGTGGAATACGGTCGTGAAGGAGGTGGTGAGCGCTGAGGTGGTGGGCGGCGACGAGATCCGTGCTCTACGCGTCGCCGATACCGAGACGGGTGACGAACGGGAGGTCCCCGTCGGCGGACTCTTCGTCGCCATCGGCCACAAGCCGAACACCGACTTCCTGGACGGCCAGATCGACCTGCGCGAGAACGGCTACATCGAGCCGCCCGCAGGGGGCCGGACCGCCACGAACGTACCGGGCGTGTTCGCGGCCGGCGACGTGACGGACGACTACTACCGGCAGGCCATCACGGCCGCGGGCACCGGGTGCATGGCCGCGCTCGAGGCCGAGCGCTGGTTGGCCCACGGTGGCATCGAAGCGCCGGAGCAGGCCGAGGTCGTCCCGGGCTGAGCCTGGGCGCTCGCCCGCTCCTCAACCCCCGCGGCTCGGCCCGTCGAGGCTCCGTCCCCCGTCCACGACCACCGCTTCACCCGTGATGAACGGCGAGGCGGCCAGGAAGAGGACGGTGCGCACGACGTCGTCGGGTGAACCCAGATGGCCCACGGGCGTGCGTGCCAGTTCCCGCTTGCGATCGTCCTCGTCGAAGTCGTCCGGCGGCAGGACCGCGCCGGGGGCGATCGCGTTCACGCGCACGTGCGGCGCCATGACCCGGGCGAGCACCCGCGTGAGATGCATGAGGCCGGCCTTCGACACCCCGTGGTGCGGGTAGCGTACCCACGGTTGGAAGGCCGACAGGTCGACCATGTTCACGATCGACCCCCGGCTCTCCCTGAGCAGCGACGCGGCGGCGCGTACCAGCAGGAACGGGCCCTTCAGATTGGTCGCCATCACGCGGTCCCACGCCTCCTCGTCGACGTCGAGCAGGTCGGCCTGCTCGAACGAAGCGGCCCCGTTCACCAGCAGATCGAGGCGCCCGTACGCTTCGGACACCGCGTCGACCACGCGGCCCACCTCCGCACCGCCCGACAGGTCTGCACGAACCGTACAGGCCCGGCGCCCCAGCGCTTCCACCTCCCGGGCCGTCTGCATCGCGGGACCCTCGGAGGAGTGGTAGTGGACCATCAGGTCGTAGCCCGCCTCGGCAAGGCCGAGGGTCACGGCGCGGCCGAGCCGGACGGCTCCACCGGTGACGAGAGCGACCTTCCGCATGCGGCGACTCCGTGGGTGTGGACGGGCAGAGAAACACGGTCGCGCGGCCGACCCCGGTCGGGCAAGTCCCGCGGTGGAACACCGCCGGGGGCGCCGGGTCTCCGGTCCACGAACCCCTTGACGTCCAATCTGCGAGGCGAGAGATGAGCTGGTCCGAAGCGGTCGATCTGAGTGGGAAGGTGGCCCTGGTCACGGGCGGCACGGAGGGCATCGGGACGGCGGTGGCGGCCGACCTCGCCCGCGCCGGTGCACAGGTCGTGATCACCTCGCGATCGCTCGACAAGGCGCGGGCGGCGGCGGCGGAGATCTCCGGCGACGTGACGGGCCTGGCCTGCGACGTGCGCGACTTCGCCGCATGCCGCGCTCTCATGGCCGAGATCGGCGACCGCTGGGGGCGCCTCGACGTCCTGGTGAACAACGCCGGCCTCGGGATCTTCAAGCCGATCCAGGAGATGTCCGTCGACGAATGGACGCTCCAGGTCGAGACCAACCTCACCGGGGTGTTCCTGACCTCGAAGGCGGCGCTGCCGCTGCTGAAGGCGGCCGGGAACGGTGGCGAGGGCGACGCCTGGATCGTCAACATCGGTTCGTTGGCCAGTCGCAACAGCTTCGGGAGTGGCTCCGGCTACAACGCCAGCAAGTTCGGACTGCTGGGCATGACCGAGGCGATGATGATCGATCTGCGCTACGAGGGCATTCGCACCAGCATCATCATGCCGGGCAGCGTCAACACGGGCTTCAACGATCACAGCGAGGACCGGGACTGGGCGATCCAGCCCGAGGACGTCGGCCGGGCCGTGCTGCAGCTCGTGGCCTATCCGACCGGGACCCTGGTCAGTCGGGTCGAGATGCGGCCGTCGCGGCCGCTGCGGCGTTGATCGCCTGACGCCGTAACGGGACGTGCGCAGGGGTGGCCGGGCCTCCGTTCGTGTAGTTTGAGGCATGGCCCCCGAGACCACCGGAAGCGGAAGCACGTTCGAAGGACTGGTAGCCAGGACCGAGGGACTCCAGCCCTGGCGGCGCGTCGCCCATGCCGCCACCGGGGTCGTGTTCGCCCTGGCGCCCGGATGGGTGGGCTGGGCGCCGGGGCGCGTGGTCGCGGTGCTCGGAGGGGTGACGGCGTTGGCGTTCGCCATGGATGCGGCTCGGCTGACCGTTCCCCGGCTCAACCGGCTCTTCTTCGCGACCTTCCGGTGGCTCGCCTCGCCGCGAGAGGCGCGGGCCGTCGCCTCGTCCACGTGGTACGCCCTCGCGGCGACCCTCGTGTGGCTCGGTGCGCCGGGGGCACCCGCCGTCTCCGGGCTCCTCGTGCTCGGGCTGGCTGATCCAGCCGCCTCGGTGATCGGGCGCCGTTGGGGCCGCTCGCCCCTGGGGAAGGGCACCAGGGAAGGCTCCGGCGCGTTCTTCGCGGTGGCTTTCGTGGTGTTGTGGAGCCAGATCGACTTGTGGGCGGCCCTCGTCGTGGCCGCGCTCGTCACACTGGTCGAAATCGCTCCCTCGAAGGCCGACGACAACCTGACGGTGCCGATCGCCACGGCGGCTCTGGTGACGTTGGCGCTGGCTGCCCCGTTCGCCTGAGAGCTCCTGTTTCGGTCGTGCCCGCCGGAGACCTGCGCAGGCACCGTATCC
>JAHHMJ010000637.1 GCA_018678395.1 Gemmatimonadota bacterium
GAGGGCCGCCTTCAGCGCCTCCGAAGCATCCTTCTTGCCCGATCTCCGTTCCCGTTCGACCCTCGCGAGCACGCGGGCCACCGCGGCGTCCGGTAGGGACGCCTCGGCGTCGGCCGCATGGATCCCCATCTCCCGAAGAAGATGGAGCAGCGTGTCCGCCTGTACCTTCAGGTCCTTCGCTAGTTCGTCAACCCGCATACGTCTGGTCGTCCTCCAATGCTCGCGGCTCCCCCGCATGGGGACCCGCAGACTCGTCCAACTCCCGAAGGAGCCGGACGGCGAACCCGTCCTGGGTCACGCCTACCGCGGTGTAGGGCGGACCCCCCACCGCGGCACCCAACTCGGCTCGGCGGCCGAAGTGCCTCACGGGCACCTCTCCATGCCGCAACAACCGTTCGATCTTGTCCGCCTGCGCCGGAGCGGCATCCTCCGCGAGGAGGACGAGCTCCACCTGCCCCTCGCGGAGGCCGGTCCGGACCGCGCCGGTGCCGAGAAGAAGCGCACCGGCTCGACGCGCGAGCCCGAGGATCCGAAGGGCGTCAGCCCTCCGATTCCGCGGGCTCATCACCGGCCGACTCGTCAGACTCGGCCTCGACGCCACCATCGACGTCATCCCCGGGCGCCTCATCACCGTCGGCGGCGGCCTCTTCGGCCGGCGCCTCTCCTTCGACGACCGTGAGCTGATCGATCAGCGAAAGCAGCCGCTCGGCGTCCGCCTCCGTCAGCCCCTCGACCCGCAGGAAGTCCTGCGTTTCGAGGTCGATGATCTGGAGAAAAGTATTGTATCCAGCGGCATTCAGGGCCGCCAGAGTCGTCGCCGGGAGCTCGAGTTCGGCGAGCGGGAAGTCGGCCGTCTCGTACTGGTCCTCGTCACGCTCACCGAAGAGCGAGAACTCCGGGCCCTTCTCGAGCCACTCGCGAGAGCCGTAGAGGTCGATCTGCCACCCGATGAGCTGCGAAGCGAGACGGACGTTCTGCCCGTTGCGACCGATCGCGAGAGACAACTGATCCTCGTCGACGATCGCCGTGATCACCTGCCGTTCGGGGTTCGACACCACGCGGGACACACGGGCCGGAGCCAGAGCGCGTCGCGCGAAGACTTCGGTCTCGGGATGCCAGGGCACGATGTCGATGCGCTCGCCGCCCAATTCGGACACGACCGCCTGTACGCGCGATCCCTTCATACCCACGCACGCACCGACGGGATCGATCGACTCGTCCCGGCTCGACACGGCGATCTTGGTCCGGCCGCCGACCTCTCTCGCGATCCGCTTGATCTCGACGATCTCCTGGTAGATCTCGGGCACCTCGAGCTTGAAGAGCGCCGAGACGAAGAGGGGATCGGCCCGGGACAGGATCAGCCGGGGGCCCTTCGGAGTCTCGTCGACCTTCTTGAGCACGGCTCGAATCGGGTCTCCCTGCCGGAAGCGCTCGCGCGGGTTCTGCTCCTTCCAGGGGATGATCGCATCGGCGTCACGCGCGAGGTTGAGCATCACGACCATCTTGCCGCGCTCGGTCTGCTGCACCTCGCCGGAGAGCAACTCCCCGACCCGGTCCTCGAACTCGTCCCGAATACGCTGGCGCTCCCCTTCGCGAACGCGCTGGACGATGCGCTGCTTCATCGCCATGACGGCGTTGCGACCGAACTGGGCGAAGTCGACCGGAACCTCCATGATGTCGCCGACTTCGAAGCCCGGATCGTCCCAGCGGGCCTCCTCCAGCGAGATCTCCGAGGACGGGTCCTCCACCTCGGCCACGACGCGACGCAGCACGACGATGTCGAATTCCCCCGTCGACTCGTCGATCGCGATCTCCGCATCCACGTTGGGTCCGTGAATCCGCATCAGGCCGGCGAGAATGCCGTCCTTGAGGAGATCGTGGACCTCATCCGGAGTGAGGTCCTTCGTCGATCCGATGTCTCGCAGCGCAGCTACGATCTGTCCGGCGTTCGCCATGTCGTCCTCTTGCGTCCAGGACCCGCTTCAGGCCCACCGATACACCACGTGAGCCCCCGTCACTTCGTCGAGGGGCACCTCCACCTCGGACCCGTCGGGCAGCCGAAGCCGAATCCGATCATCGTCCGAAGACAACCCGAGCAGGACGCCTTCCAGGCGCCGAGCCCGACCCGCGAGGAGGCCGTTCCCTCGAACCGCGACCTCCTCCCCTGCGAACCGCACGAAATCCCGAGGCCTCACCAGGGGCCGATCGACCCCGGGTGACGACACCTCGAGCACGTACCGCTCCGGAAGCACATCCACCGTGTCCAGCCAGGGTTCGAGACCCCGGCTCACGACGGCACAGTCGTCGACCGTGACCGACCCCTCACCCTCCGGCCGGTCGATCCGAAGTCGAATGATGGGACGCCGTAAGCTGCCCGCCCACTCCGTGTGAACCAGCTCGAAGCCGAGTTCAGCGACCCGAGCGTCCAACTGGTCCGCGACCGGAGCGACCGGAGCCGCCATACGCCACCTCCACCGCGGGTTCGCGCCACTTTTAGGTGACCCGAAAACCCTTGACCATGCCGAATAAAAAAGCGGGGGCGAACCGCTCCCCCACTTCGAAGGGGCCGCTCCAAAGGCGGCGCTTCCGAGGACGGAGTATAGAGGTATCGCGCCCGCGGTTCAAGCCGGATCAGTCGGTGGCCGAAGGATCTCCCGCCTCTCCGGAGGCCGCCTGCGAGGGCGCGGACCCCGCGTCTCGCGACGGGTCCTCCGCCGCATCGGACGAGGCCGCTTCCGCCGACTGGACGGGGTGCTCGACCCCCAGCAGTACCTCCAGCGCCGCGACCCGCCGCTCCAAGTTCTCATATTCGGCGCGGGTCCCGAAGTCGAACCGATCCCGTGCGTCGCTCGTCGCGTCGCGTGCGCGCTCCACCGCCCGGCCCCAGAGTTCTCGAGCGCGGTCGGTGGTCAGGTCCCCGCGGTCGCGGGCGTCCGTGAAGGTCTCCTCGAGCGCTTCCTTGAACGCCCCGAAGGCTTCCTTGCCGCGGTCGAAGCCGCGCCCGACGCGCTCACGCGCCGAGGCGCTCCAGGCGGTATCGTCCTGGTCCTCGTCATCGCCCGTGTGCGCGTTCTCCGGTCCCTGCTTCGACTCCATATCGCTCTCCCGTGGCGTGCGCCCGCTCGTACGTGTGATCGCCCCGCCCTACGAGCCGGCGGGCGCCGTCGTTTCGCTTCGGTCCCAGTCGTCGTGTTCGCGCCGAATCCCGGCACCCAGTGCGCGCAAGCGCTCGTCGATCCGCTCGTACCCCCGCTCGATCTGCCCGATGTTGTGGATCTCGCTCACACCCTCCGCACCCAGAGCCGCGATCAGCAGCGCCATCCCCGCGCGGATATCCGGACTCTCGACGGTCCCGCCGCGCAGCGCCGCGGGGCCGACGACGACCGCCCGGTGGGGGTCGCAGAGAATGATGCGCGCGCCCATTCCGACCAGTTTGTCGGTGAAGAACATTCGCGACTCGAACATCTTCTCGTGGATCAGGATCGTGCCGTGGCAACGGGTCGCGGTGACCAGCGCGATCGAGGTCAGGTCGGCGGGAAACGCCGGCCACGGACCGTCGTCGATCTTCGGCACCGCACCGAAAGCGTCGTGGCGGATCACGTGGTCGCCCGAACCATGCACGCGCAGATCCGCACCCTCGACCGAGCACTCGACCCCCAGGCGCCGAAACCCGAGCAGGGTCGAATGGAGATGCTGCACGGGCGCGTCCTCGATGACGAGGTCGCTTCCCGTGACCGCCGCCAGGCCGATGAACGAACCCGTCTCGATGTGATCCGAACCGAGGGCGAACGTGGCCCCGTCGAGGCGCTCGACGCCCTCGATCTCGAGGCGACTGGTGCCGATGCCGGAGATCCGCGCGCCCATCGCGTTCAGCATGTGGCAAAGATCCTGAACGTGCGGCTCCGCGGCGGCGTTCTGTAGAATCGTCACGCCCCGCGCCAGCACGGCCGCCATGATCGCGTTCTCCGTCCCGGTCACCGACGGTTCGTCCAGGAAGATCGGTGCACCGGATAGACCCGCTGGGGCGTGGATCCGGAAGTCCTCACCGAGCTCGACCTCCGCGCCGAGCGACTCGAATGCGAGGAAGTGCGTGTCCATGCGCCGGCGACCGATCACGTCACCCCCCGGCGGCGGCAGGCGCACGTCGCCGAACCGCGCGAGGAGCGGGCCCGCGAGCAGCAGTGACGCGCGAATGCGCGCCGCCTGCTTCCGGTCGACTCGGCCCACGCTCACCGCCCCGCTGTCGACCCTCACCTGGTTCGGACCGCTCCAGTCGACCGAGGCATCCAGCGACTCGAGAATGTCCAGGAGCGTCAGGACGTCGCGGATGCGGGGTACGTTGTCGACCGTGACCGGGCGATCGGTCAGCAACGTGGCCGCCAGACAGGGCAAGGCGGCGTTCTTGTTGCCGGCCGGACGAATGCGCCCGGAGAGGACGCGCCCGCCCTCGACGACGAAGCAGCTCATGACGGTACCGGGTGAAGGACGGACGGACCCTGAGGGGGCGGAATCATAGAAAGGGGTCGGGAGGGGAGCAAACCGCTGCCAAACCGTGGGATGCACGCCCCGTGCCGACGCGTGCGGGCGGCCGCTCCGGAGTCGCTTGACACCCGTCCGTCGGTCCGTCTAGGATCAGGCGCCCACACCCCTCCCGAAGCATGCCGGGGTCCACGAGGGCGGTCACAATCCGAGCACCGCCCGCCGCCACCCGGTTCTCCCGCTCATCCTGCTTCGCGACAGGCCGTCATGCGTCTGAACGAGTATCTCCGCGCCGACCTCGTCCTGACCGGACTCGACGCCGGCGACCGCAACGGGGTGATCGATGCGCTCGCCGAGCACCTGACCGGCTCCGGGGTGGTCGCGGACGCCCGTGGTGCCGCTCGGGCACTGCTCAAGCGCGAGCAGGCGTTCACCACGGCGATGGGGCATGGGATGGCGCTTCCCCACGCCACCCTTCCGGGCCTGGAGCGCGCCGTGCTCATGGTCGCGCTGGCCGCCCGACCCATCCAGTTCGGCCCCGACGAGACCGATCCCGTACGGATCTTCTTCGTCCTGCTGTCTCCTCCCGGGCGCGAGGGGGAACACATCAAGCTGCTGGCACGCATCTGCCGGCTCGTCCGCCACCCGGGATTCGTCGACGAGCTCTCGGCCGCCGGCGACGGTGTCGAAGTGGTCCGGGTGATTCGTCGGGTCGACGAGCAGCACGTCTGAGGCGGCGCCATGCAGATGCTCATCGCCGTGGTCAACGACCCGGACAAGATCGACGAGATCCTCTCGGGCTTTCTCGAACTCGGCATCACCGGGGCCACGGTGCTCTCGTCCGAAGGCATGGGCCGAGTCCTGTCGCACGACATCCCGATCTTCGCCGGCCTGCAGACCCTGCTGACGGGAAGTCGGCCCCAGAACCGCACGCTGTTCTCGGTCGTCACCGATGAGAAGCTGGAGCCGGCGTTCGCCCTGCTACAGGACGTGTGCGGGGATCTCGACGATCCGGCGACGGGAATCGCCTTCTCCCTTCCGGTGACCAAGGTCGTGGGACTCGCGCCCGAACTGGGTGAGAGCGCCGGGCCCGCCTGACGGCTCTTGGACCCTCTCCTCTCGACACTGGCGCTGGTCGTCCTGGCTCTGCTGGGAGCCCGGTTCAGCTTTTCCACCGAGCGAGTGCCGGCCGGGCCACGCCTGCTCTTCCGGACGGGCACCCACTTCCTGTTCCTGGGCGCTCTGGTCGGCCCGGCGCTGCTCGGACTGATCGACGACGCCGCTGTCCTGCAGCTCTATCCCCTCCTGGGTCTGGGCCTGGGGTGGGTGGGCCTGCTGTTCGGACTGCAACTCGACCGCCGAACGCTGGGCCAGTTTCCCCTCGGATTCCATCTCATCGCCTTCGGCCAGGCGCTCGTCACGCTGATCGTGTTCGCCGGCGTGGGACTCCTCGCGGCGCGCGAGGGCGGCCTCTTCGGACCGTCCGTCGACGCGCTGGTTCTCGCCGCCGCCGCCACCGCTGCCGTGTCCAGCCCGGCCGGCGTCGCGATGGTGTCGAGCAACTTCCTGGTGCGAGGCCAGGTCCGGCAGTTCCTGTTCTTCGTCGCGTCGCTCGACGCGGTGGTCGGCCTCCTCGCCCTCCAGCTCACCTACGGCTACTTGCACGGCACCGAACTCATGTCGGGGTTCGACGTCGGGGGCACCACCTTCTGGACCGGCGCCGATCTCGCCCTGGGGCTGGTGTGTGGCGTGCTCTTTCTCTGGCTGATGCGGCTCCGCCCCGGCCGGGAGGAGCTGGTGCTGTATCTGCTCGGAGTGTCGGCCCTCGTGGGCGGTGCCGCGCTCCAACTGCAGCTCTCGCCGCTCGTCGCCGCGACGGTCACGGGAGCGGTCGTCGCCAACTTCTCGCGCCACCGAGACCGGGTCTACCGCGCCTTGCAGCAGTGGGAGCAGCCGATCTACGTCGTGCTCCTCGTGCTGGCCGGCGCTCAGCTGCGACCGACCACGTGGTGGGTGCTGCCCCTGGGCCTGGGCTACTTCGTCGTGCGTGGTCTGGGCAAGGTGCTGGGGACCGCGTTGCTGGTCCGGGTGATTCCGCTGCCCTTCGACGTCCCGCGCCGCCTCGGGCTCGGCCTGATTCCCCAGGGAGGGATCTCCCTGGCCATGGCCCTCTCGCTGGTGCTCACCCTCTCGGGTACGGGCACGACGGTGGCGGGATATCCTGCGGTGGACCTCCTCTTCGCCGTCATCGTGGTCGGCGTCGTGCTCTCCGAGCTGGCGGGTCCGAGCTCGACGCAGGGGGTGCTGCGCAGGGCGGGAGAGCTGAAACCCGGTGTCGAGGCGGCGCTCGAAGAGGGAGACGACCGCCGCGCCGAAGCGGTCGCGATGGGTCGGGAGCCCGGCGACGACGAGGTCGCGTCCGACGCGTCCCCTCCGCACGCCCCCCCGTCGTGAACGCCCACGGGTGGCCCCTCGCGCCCCGAATCCGGTAGAATTGGTCCATGTTCCTACAGGCTACCGACACCATCTTCCTCGCCGCCCCGCGCGACGCGCTCTCGGTCGCTGCCGATTGGGCGCTGGTCGTCGTGGCAGCCGCGATAGTCGTCACCGCGCTCACCGTGGTCGTGATTCTGCTGCGAACCTCGAGTTCGCTCCGACGGGTGGGGCGCGAGGCGACCCGGAAGGCCGATCCGCTCCTCGACCGGGGGAAGTCGGTCGCCGCCAACGTGGAGTTCATCACGGCGACCCTCCGGACCGATGTGGAGGGCCTCCATCAGTCGGTGCGGGCCCTGTCGGACCGCCTCAAGCAGGCTTCCGACCACATGGAGCACCGGATCGAGGAGTTCAACGCCTTGATGGAGGTCGTGCAAGGCGAGGCCGAGGACGCCTTCATCGACACGGCCTCGACCGCACGGGGGGTTCGGGCCGGTGCGCGCCAGCTGGTGCGCGCGCCCGACGCGGCGAAGTCGGGCGTGCCCGCCCGGGTCGACGCGACCGAGGCGCCCCCTCCCGATCCGGACGTTCCGAGCTGAGCAGGGCATGGCCATAGCCGCTCTGGTCGTTCTCTGGCTGCTGATCCCCGAACCGGCGGCCGCCTGGGGGCCCGGAACGCACGTGGCCCTGGGGGAGCTGGTCCTGGGCGCCCTCCACCTCCTGCCGCCGGCGGTGCGGGCCATCCTCGAACGTCACCCGATCCCCTTCCTCTACGGATCGGTCGCCGCGGACATCTCGTTCGCCAAGAAGTACGTCCCCGAGGGACGCCACTGCCACAACTGGCACGTCGGAGAAGAGATCCTCGACGCCGCCGCCGACGAGGCGCTGCAGGCCGCGGGGTACGGGTACCTCGCCCACCTCGCGGCCGACACGGTGGCGCACAACCTGTACGTCCCGCGCCAGCTCCTGCTCACATCGACC
>JAHHMJ010000552.1 GCA_018678395.1 Gemmatimonadota bacterium
TGTGCGCGGGTGGTCATCGTGTGGGCAGCGTCCACCGAGATCTTCCTCACGCCGCAGCGCGTGCACGATACCGTTGAGTCCCTCGAGGAGGCGATGCGCGAAAACCACCAGGCGATCGCTCCCTCGATGATCTATGCTTATGCGGCGCTCATGGAGGGCGTCCCGTTCGCCAACGGCGCGCCGAACCTGACGGTGGACCTGCCGGCCATGATAGAGCTTTCCGCTCGCAACAAGGCTCCGATCGCCGGGAAGGACTTCAAGACCGGCCAGACCCTGATGAAGACGATCCTCGCTCCGGGCCTCAAGGTACGGATGCTGGGTCTGAGCGGCTGGTTCTCCACCAACATTCTCGGCAACCGGGACGGCGAGGTCCTCGACGATCCAGAGAGTTTCAAGACGAAGGAAGAATCCAAGCTCGGGGCTCTGGAGTACATCCTGCAGCCCGAGATGTACCCGGATCTGTACTCCAACATGTACCACAAGGTGAGGATCAACTACTACCCGCCGCGCGGTGACAACAAGGAGGGCTGGGACAACATCGACATCTTCGGGTGGATGGGGTACCCGATGCAGATCAAGATCGACTTCCTGTGCCGCGACTCGATCCTGGCGGCTCCCATTGTCCTCGATCTGGCCCTGTTCCTGGACCTCGCCGGCCGCGCCGGACAGTCGGGCATCCAGGAGTGGCTGTCGTTCTACTTCAAGGCGCCCCAGACGCTGCCGGGGCTCTACCCCGAGCACGACATCTTCATCCAGCACTGGAAGCTCAAGAACACGCTGCGGTGGATGATGGGCGAAGACCAGATCACCCACCTCGGGCAGGACTACGAGGCGTGAGCCCCGCGCGGCCGTGAGCGTCGCGCGGTTCATCGTCCTCGAGGGTGTCGAGGGGGCGGGGAAGACGACCCAGATCCGGTTGCTCTCCTCTTGGCTCGACGCCCTCGGGGTCGAGTACGTGACGGCGCGCGAACCCGGGGGGACGGAGGTCGGTGAAGCCATCCGGGGCCTGCTGCTCGCGCATCGCGAGGAAGGCGTCCCCGACGAGGCCGAGCTGTTGCTCATGCTGGCGGCGCGAGCCGCCTTCGTCCGACGGGTGGTCCGACCCGCGCTCGAGGCCGGTCGCGTCGTGCTGGCGGATCGCTTCGATCTGAGCACCTTCGCATACCAGGGGTACGGCCGGGGCCTCGATCTCGATGCGGTCGCGCGGATGAACGCGTTCGCCACCGGTGGACTGCGACCCGACGCCGAGTTGGTGCTCGACCTCCCGGCCTCCGCGGGAGCCGCGCGGCAGGCGCAGGAGGGGAGTGAGGCCGACCGGATCGAGAACGAGGGGACGGGCTTTCTGGAGCGGGTGCGTGAAGGATATCGCGAGTTGGCCGCCGAGCGTGCCGATGCTCACCTGATCGATGCCCTCGATACGCCGGAGGGAGTCCAGCGTCGACTCCGGGAGTTGCTGTCCGGCCTCTTCCCAGAAACTTTCGCAGTGCGCGAGGGGTCGTAGAGCAGTCGCCGGTCGCACCGGTGCAGGGACGAATCACCACGAGGGAGAAGGGTATGCGCGCAGGTCGGATCGCTCCGTTTCTGGTCCTCGCCGGGGCCACCTGGATGGGCGGGTGGTTTCTGCAGGAGGGAGTGGCTCGCGAGGAGAGCGTGTACACTCAGGTGCGGGTCTTCCAGGAGGTGGTCGACTACGTATCCGACCAGTTCGTCGACGACGTGCCCGAAGAAGAGGTGTATCAGTCCGCCATCGACGGGCTGCTCGGTGGCCTCGACGATCCCTACTCGTCCTTCATCGAGGCCCGGGACTACGAGGACGTCCGCATCCGCACCGAGGGCGACTACGGCGGCGTGGGACTCGAGGTGGTGAATCGCGATGGTCGGGTGACCGTCGTGGCGCCCATCCCCGGTACGCCCGGCGCGCGCGCCGGCATCCGGCCGGGAGATTGGTTCGTCGAGATCAACGAAACGAACGTCGAGGAAATGGACGTCAACGACGCCGTCGAACTGCTGCGTGGTCCCCCGGGAACCTCGGTGGACGTCCGCATCGGTCGGCCCGGTGCGATCGAGTCGCTGCCCTTCCGCCTCGAGCGTGCGGTCGTCCAGCTCAAGGCGGTTCCGTTCGCCGAGCGGCTGGAGGGGGACATCGGCTACGTGCCGCTGCGGATCTTCCAGAGCACGGCACAGGACGAACTCCAGGCCGCCGTGGACTCGCTGCGCTCCGAGGGCATCCGAGGCCTGATCCTCGATCTGCGCGGCAACCCGGGGGGCTTGCTCGAAGAGGGGATCGGCGTCACCGAGCTCTTCGTCGACGAAGGTGCCGCCGTGGTCGAGACCCGCGGTCGTGGAGCGGGTCAGTCGGCCCTCTTCGACGCCCAGCGGGCTCCCGACTTCCCGGGGCTCCCCATCGTGGTTCTCGTGGACGCGACCAGTGCGAGCGCGGCGGAGATCGTGGCGGGTGCCCTGCAGGATCACGACCGTGCGCTCCTGGTG
>JAHHMJ010000448.1 GCA_018678395.1 Gemmatimonadota bacterium
CCATGATCACTCTCGAGGCCGGGGGATCCAAGGTCGAGATCGGCCCTGCCGGCGTGACGATTCAAACCGGAGCCATGGTGAGTGTCATGGGCTCCATGATCAAGCTCAACTGAACCGGCTCCCATGAACGCCGTCGAAGAGCGTCTGGAGCGGATCGGGGAGGCCTGGTTGGCCTTCACCGACGATCCGGAAGCCAGGATCGGCCGGTGGCGACTGGACGGCGACGAGATCGGGCTGGTGGAGACCTTCATGGAGGCCCAGACGATGGAAGGGTCGGCCGTGGAGGACTTCTTCCTGCGGCTGGACGTCCCCTTCGCCGATCCCGCCGCCCACGGGCTCCGCCTCCGAGAGGCCTTCATCCAGGAGATCGAAGCGGCCGCGGACGAGATGGCCGAGGCCGGGGTGGAGCGCTGGCGTCCGCCCCCATTGGGCCCGCAGGTGGACGACGTGGCGGAGCTCCTGGCCCTGATGCACGCCTTCGCCACCACCTACCGGTCGCTCTTCCCCCGGGTGATCCTGGTCCTGCTCCCGGGTGAGCTTCCCGCCGGCCCCGACGCCTGGCGCTGGTGGGTCTCCAGGCTGGCGGAGCGTCCCATCCCGGAGCACCTGCGGTTCATGCTCTTCGATCCCACCGCGGCCCCCCTCCTGGACGGCGTGGCCTCGGCCAGTCCGTCCACCGTGATGACGCTGGCCCCGGATCTGGATCCGGCCGGGATGCTGGAGCAGCTCGCCCGGGACGTCGGGGGAACGGGCCCCGGTGATCTCTTCCGGCGCTACTTCGTGGGGATGAGCACCGCGGCCCAGCGGGGGGATCTGCAGGCCGCGCTCCGGCTGGGGGACTCGGCGGCGGCGCTGGCGAAGCGGCAGGGATGGCCACAGCAGGTGGCAGTGGTCCACATGGCCATGGGGAGCCTCCTCCTGGGCTCGGGCCAACTGAAGAAGGCCCTCGCCGCATTCGGGGCGTCGAGGGCGGCGGCCACCGCGAGCCGCGACGCGGGCGACGCCGGCTCCGACGTGGTCGTGCTGCAGGCTCGTCTCGCCGAAGCCGGTGCCCTGTTCAAGGCCGAGGCCTTTCCGGAGGCTGCTCAGGCCTACGAGGACGTGGTCGCCATCGCCCGCGAGCACGGGCCGGAAGATCCGCTGCTCATGCTCGAAAGCCGCCGCATGGCCGCCATCTGCTACGAGCGCATGAATCGGGCCGACGGGGCATTGCACCATCTCCGGGCGGCGCTCGTGGAGGCCGAGAACATCGAGCCGGACCAGCGCCTCGACACGACCCTCCCCTACGTGGTCCGGTCGGCGTGGCAGCTCACTGCGGGACCGCCCCATGACGGGCACCGTCCGGAAGTCGCGGCCCGCATCGAGGAACTGCTGGGCCCCGAGTGGCCGGCGCGGGTCCAGGAGAAGCTCCCCGCATGATGCCCGCGGCGAAGCACTTCGACCCGGTGCTGGGGGTGGACATCCACATCGTCCAGCCCCCGGGCCCGGTGCCGCCGATCCCGGTCCCTCACCCCTTCGTAGGGATGGTGGTGGACCCCATGGACTACGTGCCCATCCTCGGGGCCACCGTCACGGTCGGGGGCATTCCCCGGGCGCAGGCGGGCACCGCCGGCAAGAACATCCCTTCGCACATCCCCATCGGCGGCATGTTCGTGAAGCCGCCGGGCAACGAGTGCGAGGTGTTCATGGGCAGCGCCACCGTTTCGGTGGACGGCGACGCCTTCAGCCATCTCGCCCTCCCGGCCCTGAGCTGCCAGGACATCGGGATGCCCCCGCCCCTGCGGCCCAAGAAGAAGAGCAAGACCATGTCGCTGGTGCTCCCCACCAGCGTGGTCCTCTCCATTCCGAGCGGCGTCTTCGTGGGCGGCCCGCCCACCATCTCCCTCATGGCGCTGGGGATGCGGGCCGGAATGGCGGCCGCCGGCAGGCTCTTCAGGAAGGCGAAGGCGGCCCGGAAAGCGAGGAAGGGGAAGGCCAAGAAGCCGAAGGCGAAGAGCAAGGGGAAAGCGAAGGAGAACTCCCCCTGCGGAACCGACGCCCATCCGGTGGATGTGGTCACCGGAGCCTGCGTCGACACCATCGTCGACTACGCACCGCAGGACGGCTCGCTCTTCCGATGGGCTCGCCACTACGACAGCTCGGAATGCGATCGGGCCGGTCCCATGGGACGGGGATTCCGGCACCCCTACGAGATGGTTCTGGAACGGTCCGCCGAGGGGTTCCGCTACACCGACGAGTTCGGACTCACGGTGGACTTCCCGCCCCTCGGACCCGAGGGAGAGCCGGTGGCGGCGAGGGGGTACCTCCTGCTCAACGGCCTCGACGGTCGCCTGGAGGTCCTGGAGCCCCGGGAGCGTCGCCTGCACTTCCGGTCCCCGTACCCGGGGTGGCCCGCGCTCCTGGTGGAGATCGAGCAGGGGGGGCGCTGGCTCCGGGTGTATCACGACAAGGAAGGCAGGCTGGAGGGGTTCGTGGACTCATCGGGGCGGATCGTCCAGGTGGAGAACGACCTGGACGGCCGCATCGTCGCGCTGTACGAGCGGAGCGCGACCCCGCCCCACGACGTCGTCCGGACCCTCCTGCATTTCCGCTACGACGCCGACAGCTGCCTGGTGGACGTCGAGGACGCCCTCGGGGGGTTCGCGACCTATCGCTACCAGGAGCGCCGCCTCGCCACCATCCGGGACCGCCGCGGCTACAGTTTCCGATACGCCTACGACGCGCAGGGTCGGGTGGTGCACACCACCGGCGAGGACGGGCTCTGGAACGCCCGCTTCGAGTACCTTCCCGAGGCGCGCATGACCGTGGTCCACTACGGCGACGGGGGGACCTGGACGAAGTTCTTCGACGAGAACGGGATGGTCACCGACATCGTCCAGCCCGACGGGACCCTCGTGGCCCGACGGATGAACGACGAGGGCCGGGTGGCCGAGGAGGTGGACGCGGCGGGCCTCACCACCACCTGGGAATACGACGCCTTCGGGTCGCTGGTGGGCAGGCGGGATGCCCTGGGCCGCTTCCTCCTCCCGCCCTGGGTGGAGCCGGATCCGCCGGACTTCGACGCACCGGATCCTCCCCGCTCCCCGACGGAGTGGGAGTTCGGCGGCCGGATGACCCCCGATTCCCCCTCGGCCGGCGAGTTGAACGGGGGCATCCTCGAGTGGGTGCCCGCCGAGGCCCGCGATGCGCTGGAACTGGACCGCACCGCGGCGCCCGCACCTCGACCCACCGACGAGTACGACGCCATGGGGCGGCGCACGGCCCGCATCTTTCCCGACGGGACCCGGGAGAGCTGGAGCTACGACGCCGAGGGGAACGAGGTGGAGTTCACCGACCGGGACGGGTCGATCCATCGGCGCCGCTACCATTCCTGGAACCTCCTCGGCGTGGAGACCGACCCCCTGGGTCACGAGGTCCGCTACCGGCACTCCCTCCGCGGGCAGGTGCTCGCCTTCACCGATGCCGGCGGCACGGTGACCGAGTACGAGCGCGACGCCATGGAGCGCATCACCGCGGTCACCCGGGGCGGAGCCCTGCGGGAGCGGTACGGATGGAGCGCCTCGAGTCGGCTGGAGAACCGGACCGGTGCCGACGGCGAACTCCTGGTG